>CALDJV010000131.1 GCA_937899305.1 uncultured Cytophagaceae bacterium | reverse complement strand
CTAAAATAGCCCAAAGGTGGGGTATTTAAAATATGGGATTGCTGAAAACGATACAGATTGTGCGTAGCTGGATTGGGTTGGTGCTATCCATTGCAACATACAGCATTCTGAGTATGGTCAACCCCCAAATATTTCCTCAGGTCATCCCGCTTTTTGTGCTGCCACTCCTCATTGTTTTTTATGTGTTTATTTATATGATTGTGTTTTCGATTGCGGGTTCGGCATTTGGCGCCAGCCCCAAGGTGAAAGCCCGTTTTTTGAAGGCTCCACGGATGTTAGTACAAGCACGTTTGGCCGATGGCACCTTGTTTCAGGCCGATCTGAACCATTGGGTTATTCAAAAAACCGCTTTTAAGAAAAAAGTAAAATTTAAAAACTTTCAGCTACACAAGAAAAAGAAAAAGTACAAAGCCAAAGCAGTTACGCATCTGAGATTGGCCTTTCCTCAGAAACGTTATAAAATGCACGCGAAGGAGTTTGAGAAAAAGTTTGATCAAAAGCCATTTGTTGCCGGAAAACAAGTGGCCAAGATGAAGTTAAAACCGGGAGAAAAAAGACAAACTGTGGTGTACCAACACGTAAGGGCCAAGCAAGGAACTGGGCATGATGTAAAGACCTTACCTTATCCTACGTTCAAGCAGTTTACCCAATTGGTAGTAGAGGGCGGATACCATCGTTTGCGAAATCAGCCATCGAGCGCCCAGACGAACAAAGCTCAGGCGATACAAAAAAATGAAAACCGGGTGAAAATCGAGCAAGCCGAAGCAAAATATACCCGCGACAATCTGACCTTGATTAAAGGAGTGGGAAGGACTACCCAAATAAAGTTCAACAATGAAGGGATCATTGCTTTTCAGCAAATAGCAGAAATGGAACTATCGGATTTTGAGGAGGTGCTCCGCCACCTTGATTTGCCTTTCCGAAAGGCCCGTGATTGGCAAAACCAAGCCAGATCGCTGGCATAGCAAACCATTGAGCTATTCTATATAGCAATACTCCACAGTGATTTTACTCATAGTTCGTGACTGATGATCAGTCGGTTATGAATTTAAAAATTATTTAACTACGCGTTTAAGCGTACAACCCAAACTTTGGTAAAAATAAAGGGAGTACGCAATTTTGATACAAGCCACTGATTTCCAGTAATTAACAGATCGCACATACGCTCGAATCGGCTATGGACTATGGACTGAATACTGTGGACTATTGATTATAGTAAATAAAAAAAGCTTTAGGTAGTCAAACAAATACCTAAAGCTTGATAATCTATTAAACCTATTATTTACCACATTATCTTATCCAGCAACCATCCCAAGGCTGATTCGCCTGCAAAGGGATGTCAAATGCTGCCCCATTGTAAGTGTTGCCGCTGGCTTGCCCACTTACCTCTTTGAATCGATAGGCCCAGCATTTGTTATCGTGTTCTACTTTATTATTTTCTAAAGTTAGGTTTTGCATTTCTAAAAAGGCCAAGTGCCCATTTTTAAGGTGATTGTCCCGAACCACCAAGTCGGCTCCCTTGTACATATAAAAGCCACAGTTATTACAGGTATTTTCATAAATGTAACTGGTAGCCGGATTGATTTTGGGGTTGTCATTAGAGTACATAATGATGCCGTTCCAGTTGTTGACCGATACCGAAAGCATGGTAATGGAGTTTTTGCGTACTGTCCAATCGGCTTGCTTCCAATACACCACTGGGCCGTCAATGTATTCGCTTCCTTCGCCCTGCTCCATGATGTTTTCTTCCACTAATACGTTTTTGCCGTCGGTGTTTACAATGTCTCCACCACGGTTGTGGTGAAAATAGTTAGACCTGATGGTGATGCGTTCGTTGAGTCGTCCGGCCCCTTCTAAATCTACACCAAATTGGGGTTCAGCTCCTTTGGTATGATGAATCTCGTTGTCTTCAATCAAAATCTCCGAGCCACCTACTATGGAAACCCCTTGTCTTCGGTTGTCAGTAAAGTTACAATGTTTGATGGTCACGTATTTCAGTTCTTGAGGTTCTCCTCGGGGGCTGCCTACAATCAAAACACCATCCCCATTGGCCTTGGCCAGCACCATATTTTCTACCCATACATTTTGGCTTTCGCCTTCTATACAAATCAAATGCCCTTCATCGTGTACGGTGCTTCCATCACTTTCGCGAGGGGTGTAGGTATGGCGGTCTCGATCTCCTAAAATGATTCCTCCTGAAATGACCACATGTTGTTTGCGATTGACCGAAATAGCACAGTAATTCCACTTGTCATTTGGAGCCATTTCTATGATCGCATTTTTGTCTAATAAAAAAGCGGTGTTGCTTTCCAGTGTAATTCCGGCTTGATAAATATTGTTGCCTTCTTTGCCAATCAAATAATGTCCTGCTGGCAGGCGAATTTTTCCATATCCTTCGCTTACCGCCCAATCTATGGCTGCTTGTAGGTTATCAGTCGTTTTTTCAGGATTGGTGCGATTGCTGGGAATGTCCCATCTATCTAGCTCAATGACATACTCGCGGTTAGGAATTTGAGTATAAGGCAAGGTGGCAATGGGATCTAGGGGACCAATGACCGCGTTTGGATTGTTGGGGTCTGACTGGGATAATCCATTAAGAATATCCTCAGTAGTAGGGGCTGGTTCTTCGTCTTTCTTACAAGAAGTTAAAAAGCTTCCGGTAAGCAGAAGGATTAGAATAATGTTACTTAATTGTATTTTCATTATTGATGCTTTTATGTAGTATGTTGTTTTGTGGTTAGTAAGTAGTGAGGCAAAAGAACGAGAAAAACCGGAAAGAAAAGTCCTAAGTCTTCAGATGGGACATATTGAGGTGTTAACCAGTTGATATACAGTATATTATAAAGTGGTGTTTTTTGAGGTAAGCTGCTTATTCAGGAAGCAACTCCCTCACTTTGGGGCTACTTTAGACCAAAACGACTATTTTAAAGAAGCCATTATTTGATCTAAACCTACCTCAAGGTAAGGTAAATATCTTCTTTAGGGCGCATCGTAACCAAAGGAAGCAACTCGATGTCATGTTGGGGCTGATATTCAAACTTGAAGCGTTGCTTGAGCATACTCAATACCGCAAAAATCTCTAGTTGGGCAAATTGATCCCCGATACACAAACGAGGCCCACCCCCAAAGGGGAAATAAGTAAATTTAGGCATTTGCTTGATCTTTTGGGCTTCGGCCCAGCGTTCTGGCAAAAACTCTTCGGGATGGTCCCACCATTGGGGATCGTGGTGTACAACGTAGATGGGCAACATCACCCCAGTACCTGCCGGAATGTGGTATCCCCCGATTTCATCGTCGTTGATGGCCCGTCGGCCCACCGTCCAGGCGGGAGGATAGAGGCGTAGTACTTCGTTGACCACTTGTCGGGTATAGGGCAGCGACCGTAGGCGATCAAAAGTGAGGTTTCCTGAGCCCAAGGCTTGTTCAATTTCCTGATCTACTTGTCGATCTATTTCAGGATGTTGACTCAATTTCCAGAAGATATAACCCAGTGCTACCGCAGTAGTTTCGTGTCCTGCCATAAAAATGGTCATCACCTCATCGAGCAACTGTTGTTGGTTCATGGTTTCCCCGGTATCCTCATCCTGGGTCGTCATGAGCATGGCTAGTAAGTCGTTGTATTCCCGAGGGTCACTTTGGCGGTCTACAATGATTTTTTCCACCACGTCAAAAAGCACTTGCAGGGTTTTCTTTTCTTTGATATTTCCGGGGGTAGGTATCCAGCGAGGAGGAATCAATGGGTTTCGCAAACGTGACATCAAACGCTCCATGCCATCAAACAAATAGCCCCCTATTTTGTACACATCATCGCTTACCTCGGACTGAAACAAAGCCTTGGCCACAATTTTAAGGGTCAGGTGGTTGAACTCCTCCGATACATTGATGCGGTCCCCTGGTTGGTACTTGTGCTCCCATTCCTTCAAAAAAGCATCAATGACCTCCAACATACTCTGGGTCATGCCGGCCAAACGCGTCTTGTGAAAAGCAGGCTGGGCCAAGCGGCGTTGTTTGCGCCAAAAATCCCCCTCACTGGTCAAGATGCCATTGCCCAATAGGGCCCGCAACAGGTCAAACGCTTTGCCCTTGATGTAATTTTTATTGTTATCCTGTAAGATGTGTTTGGTATAAGCTGGAGTGGTATTCACCAATTGAGGGCGATTCATGGCATGAAAACCGTAAAAACCACCCATTTCCTGTTGCCAGCGAGTAAGCGAACCCAGTGAATCACGTTTGAGGTCCATCATATTGCCAAATAGCCAATGGCTTTTTTTGACCAAAGGAGGGAGGTTTTGTTGTGCCATGAAAGTCCAGTTCAAGGGAGGTTTTCAATCAAATAATGTAAATCGATCAAAAATAACGATAAACTTGATGCAAGACTCAAGTTTTTTAGGAAATATAAAGGGATCACTATGGTTCAAAGCCTGATCGGCCTTGGCGAGCCATCAGACTTTGAAAGTTGGCTTTACTTTTTCTCTGGTTTATTGAGAAACACTGCGAGGTGCTTTGACTAATGCCTTCTTATTGACCTTTTCTGAGATAAAAATGGCAACCACGCTTATGCCAAACAAAGGGAAAAAGAGCCCTAAAAATAAAACCAGTCCTACCAAACCGGTACGTATTTGCCCATCGCCAGGCATTGCTGGGATAGACCAATCATCTTTTCGTTTTCGCTTGAGGTAAGATAGCAGTGCGGTCACACTCATGAATAGCAGACCCAAGGCGGTAAAAAATACCAACCACCAATTCCAGAGACCAAATTGCCCTTGGTGAAAGGCCATGACCCACAAGCGACTCCGCATCATCCACCCGATATCGCTCCAAGTGTCTTGATGCAATAGTTTGCCCGAATAGCGGTCAAAATGAAATTTGGCCATTTTGGTGAGCTTGCTGGTTCGGTTAGACACACTAAAGACCGATTTTGGAGAACGGGGCAACGATACGGTGACTTCTCCCGGTAAATTCAAGGCTTGAGCTTTGGCCATCATTTCATCCAGCGACAATGGTTTCCCTTGAGGGACCGACTTGAAACTCCGGCCTTGCCAAGTAGCCGGAAAACCGGTATTGGTCTGGTTTTGCACCCATTTGAATCCGCTACCCCACACATCGGTCCAAGGGAGCCCACCTGCCAATATCAATAACAATAACAGGGAAAACCAAAACCCAGTGATAGCATGTAAATCGCGGAATACAATGCGTTTGGAAGCCCGGAAGCGAATGGTAAATAGACTTCGCCAACCCCGTTCTCGCGGCCAAAACAGGTACAAACCCGTAAGCAAAAGGACGACCATCCAACTGGCGACCAATTCCACTACTTTAGTGCCATAACTGCCTAGTAAAAGCTCGCCGTGTAGCTTACGTACCTGGTGCATGTCCGTTTTATTGATTTGCCATGCTCCTTGGACCTTCCCAGAGTAGGGGTTGATAAAAATACTTGCTTTACCCGAGAAACGTCCGGCTACAAACTCAGTAGCTTGGTTGGTACTTTTGGGGACTACAACGCTACTGGGCGTTTTTTTCCAGTTTTTTCGGACAATTTGCCATTGTTTTTCAAAACTTATTTGCTCAGTTTGCACTTTTACTTGCTTGATCGACTGTTTGATAGGCTTTTCGTAATTGCCTTTGAACAAATAAATGATTCCAGTAATGGCCAACAATATGACAATGGGTAAACTAATGAGTCCTCCGATAAAATGCCATCTCCAAATCCATTGATATAGTTTATTTTTCATATGTTCAAAAAAATGAGGCTGTCTCATCCTACCGGACAAGTTTCTGAAACCTGCCCGGCATAAATTTGCCTAAGGCTTATTTTTCTTTAAGAAAATTTACTAGCCTTTGCCTTATGAGACAGCCTGGGTTAGACCATTATTTTTGCTGAAATCTATAAGCAATTCCAAGGTTGAAGTTTCGGGGGCGTCCTAAAGAAAAAGACTGACCCCAAGCATTGGCGCGTGCCACTGTAGCGTATAATTCATCGGTTGCATTCAGCAGGTTAACCCATACCTCAAATGATTTCCATACATATCCTATTCTCAGGTTCAGAATATCGTGCCCGTCGTAAGTTTTGGTATTGTTCTGATCCATAAAGTATTGATCAATGTGCTGCCACTCTAGGCTTGCTCGGAAGCCTCGTAAAAAGTGAGGTGTGTAAGTGATCTGAGCGTTGGCAATCCATTCAGGAGCTTGAGGCATGCGGTTACCCGAAAAATCATTTCCCGATTCCTTAAAATCAATGAATTTATGGAGGGCATTGGTCCCACTGATTCTCAATTTCAAATCGCGATGAGGGAAGAGCTGAAGCCCATACTCGATGCCTTGGTGGGTGGTTTTACCTGCGTTTTCGCGAAGTCTGGAACCGTCTTCCTGCAAAACTGAAATGATTTCATTGACGCCATCCATTTGATAAATACTGACCTCGAGTTTGGCTTTTTGATGGGCAAACATAAACCAACCTCCTAACTCGAAGCTATCGTAATACACGGGCTTCAAGGTGGATATTTCATTGCCTCGGTAGAGCTCCGTCACTTGAGGAGGTACAAACCCTTGACTGTAGTTGGCATATATCCCACGATTGTTTTTTAAATCGTAAGTAAGCCCAATTTTAGGGGTAAACTGACCAAAGGTATTTTTACCGTCTAAAACCGAAGTGAAAGCATTGGCGCCCAGGTGATTGTCAAACTGATAGTTGAATTGATCAAATCTAATGGCACCAATCAAATGAAGCCCACGCACCGGGTTTACTTTGAGTTGGGCGTACGCGGCTACATTGGTCAAATTGGCGGTATAGTCGGCCAGCAAACTATCCGTTTTGGTAAAGGAATCGTAGATACCTGCTTCATTTTTGTTGATTTGGATATAGTTGGCCTCGTAAGTGTTGGGGCTATAGTCAAGGCTGGCCCCTACAATGATACTGCTATTGAGCCACTTGAAGTCTTGCTTGTGTTGGGCAATGAGACCATAACTGTCAAAGCTATTGTCGTTTACTTCTCCGTGAGCCAGGCGAGGATCACCCGACGGAATCCAAGGTTTGAAATCATCCCTTACTCGGTAAGAAGGGTTTTGTTTGATCGCGTTGTTTCTAAAGTACCCCGTCACTGTAGACTTGGCCTGGTTGTTCCAATAATGATTCAACGCAAGTTTGGTTCTAAAGGCATCTACTTGGCGATTGGTAAAAGTTTGATTCGATGAATAAGTTCGACTGTAAAAATCGGTACTATCCAGTGAACCAGACATTTGGGCGTAATAATCAACAAAAGTATTGTTCCACACCAGTTCGGTATTTTTAGACAACGCATAAGTAGCCGAGAGGCTCAGGGCCAACTTGTCAAAATCGGAGTGAGCAATGACGCCATCTTGTTGGTTGGCATAATAACCCGATACTCGAATGCCCAGCTTTTTGCCAAAAGTATTGGAAGCATAAAAGTCGGTTCTGCGATACCCAATGTCATTGCCTTGGACACTTACTCCTGCGGTAAACAGGGCCGAAGGCTTTTTACTGATAAAGTTGATGGCTCCCCCAATGGCCTCACTTCCATACATGCTAGAAGCGGGTCCTCGAACGATCTCAATCCGGCTGGTGTTGGCCATATTGATCTCCAACAAAGCATTGTGGTTGAATACCCCCGAAGTTCGGATGGGTATTCCATCTTCGAGATATAAATAAGAGGCCCCAAAATCTATGGGGCGGCGAATGCTCATGGTATGCTGCTCGCTGCCCAAGGCGACCATATTGACGCCGGGAGTTTGGTTGAGCACTTGATCGATGGTAGTCGGTTTGTTTTCTTCAATGGTTTGAGCCGATATGGCACTAATAGCAACTGGTGCTTCAGTTCGTCGCTCTTGCTCGCGGTTTACACTAACCACGACCTCGTTGAGGGTAAGCGCGGTAGGACTCAGCTTTATATTGACCGATTGCTGGGCCAATACTGTGATTGGGTGGTATCCTACAAATGAGATTTTGAGCGAATCGCGGTTGGCTTGTGCCGCAATGCTAAATCGCCCCAGAGTATTGGAAGTAGTGCCTATCTTTTGTTGTACATTGTACACCGTAGCAAATGGAATTGCTTCGCCAGTTTCTTTATCGGCAATGGTTCCTTGAGTTGTTTGAGCAAAAGCACTGCTAAAGGCCCAAGTCAAGGCCAGACATAATAATATATATTTCATTTCCTAAGTGATTTCTGTTTTTGGGTATTAAATATTGGACAATACAAATCTGCATCCTTGCTAGTCCCTCCAGTTGTTTGGTTTTACTGAGCGTTACTAACAAGGCAAAGGTTGCCCAAGGGCTGATTGAAAAGGAAAAAACAATGACTATTTGGATGAATTTTGGAAACCCAAATGTGAGTTTTGAGCATAGCAAAGCCTCGCCAATGGATAAATGTCCATTGAAAACTTCAAATAGTCGCCAGAAAAAAATTAGGAAAACTGGGGAGGGTGAAAAATTTGATCGAGAAAGTCAAAAGAGTAGAAACGAGGGGGATGCCCTAACAGTGACTGTTCGTGAAAGTACCTACCTTTTACCTTGGTAAATGAGTTACTAAAAAACAAGGTGTCAAAGGTATCTTTCTGAGATTGAGGAACTTGCTTTTTTTCTTGTTTCTCCTGTTCCTGCAATTTTTTAGAAAGGTGGCATTTTCCATGACAGGCCAATTTGGGTTTTGCTTTGTTGATACAAAGCACCCTCGCGATGAAGTCTTGATTGATTTGAAAGTCAATCAAGATCCAAACTTTATGAAAGTTTGGAAGCATCAACACAAAAATTAAGAATATGGAAATTACCTTTTTCACAATGCGCCAAAGGTATTCTTTTTTGTTGATCGGCCCAACATCGCTTTGGTAAAAAATGAAAGATGGTTGGCAGTACCTGTTAAATTTATATTCAATCATTTATGAGTGCCAACCCAATAGTTCATAGTATCTATAAAAACCAAAGCCTCGGAAGTAATTCCAGGGCTTTGGTTGTTTGTACAAAAAATGAAGGTAAGATTTACTTTCTTTTCGCGGTAAAGATTCCATTTGGTTGATGAAATGCCGCTTCGATGGCTTTCTCTTTGTTTTTTGCCGAGTCGATTTTAAAAATCATTTGGTATCCCTTGAGGCGCTTGTCTTTGAAATCAAACGTGTGGGCTTTTTTGAGCGCTACCAATTCCCAATCTGGTTGACCAGGTAGGGTCACCATCAAGGTACCTTTGCGCTTCCATACTTTTATGGTGGCTCCTCTTAAATCATATTCTCCCAAGTATTTTTCCAGCGACGATTCACTCAAAGCGGCGGCTTCTTGTTCTCGCTCAAACTTGATGGGATCTACCCCAGCCTGGAGCTCCGAAGAAATGCTTTGTACTTCTCCCTTGGCATTCAGCCCAAATTGAAGCTTCACTCCTTTGAACTGTCCCTCATCTACCTTAAAAACATCGTAATGGAAGTGCAAAAGCGGCAGGTCAAACGTGTGGTATTGGGCAGTAAGGCCTTGGTTTTTTTTGAGAGTAATCGTGATTTGCCCATAAGCTGGGTGTTTGTATTTACCCTCGTAGTCTTTGAGCGCATGGGAAGGTTTGGTACCTGCCACCGGCTTTATTTCACTATCTTCTCCCGCTTTTTTGGCGGCTTCCAAGGCTTTTTTGTATCTCTTAAGTCCTTTTTTGCTCCAATCTACATCCGACAAACCTTTGAGGCGGTCTACCACTTTGTTGCGAATGATGTTGGTAATGGGAGTCGCATTTTTATTGGTCAAAATCACCAAGCCCATTTTGTCCTGAGGCAATAAGGCCACCATGGCCGAAAAACCATCAATATTACCTCCGTGGTGAACCAACAATTGCCCTCGATAAGAGGTGACAAACCATCCCAAGCCATAATTGGTATAAAATTGCTCCTTGTTGGCATTGCCGGGTACAATGGTGTGTGGGCGGTGCATTTGGGCTACCATTCCCTCTGAAACTACTTTTTTCTTTTGGTATTTGCCTTTGTTGAGTTGAAGTATGATCCATTTGGCCATATCTTCTACGGTAGAGTTAATAGAACCAGCCGGACCTACCACATCGATGTTGCGGTAAGGAATGGCTTTGATTTTTTCATCTTCTTCGTTGTAACCAATGGCGCGATTTTCAGTTTTTTTGAGCGCTTCTACCGATAGGTTAGAATGGGTCATTCCCAATGGTTTGAAAATGCGTTCCTCCACATTTTTTTCCCAAGGTTTTCCAGTGAGTTTACCTACCAAATAGCCTGCGGTCATAAACATCAGATTTTGGTACTGCCAGCCCTCTCTGAAGTCTTGAGTCGCTTCCAAATGATGCAGGTTTTTGTATAATTCTTCTCGAGTAAAGTCAGTACCATACCAGGCCAGGTCGTGGCGGGGAAGTCCCGAGCGGTGGCACAACAAATCGCGGGCTGTCATGTGATTGGTAACATAATCGTTGTAGAGTTTAAAATCGGGTAAGTACTCTTTGAGCGGCTTGTCTAGTTCCAGAATACCATCATCTACCAACTGACATACTGTGGTAGCGGTAAATGCTTTGCTGCTAGAGCCAATCGCAAATTGGGTTTGAGGAGTTACCAAGAGCTTTTTAGCTACATCGCGGTAGCCATATCCTTTTTGGTAGGCTACTTTTCCATCTTTTACAATGACGAGGGCAACCCCTGGAACCTTCCAGTCTTTCATGGCGCGCTCGATGTATTTGTCTAATCCTTTGAGTTTTTTGACCACTGCTTTGTCTTGCTGAGCAATTGCTCCCAGACTTAAGCTCATACAAAACAACAGGATGGCTAGAGATAGGTTTTTCTTATTCATTTGTAAAGTGTTTTGATGAATGATTTTGCCATGTTAGTACGCACTTTGGTCAAATTATTACAGTTCGTCGAAGGATAATTTTCAGATGGTCAATAAAAAGCCTCAGCGTTGATACTGAGGCATTGCTTAAAAGTGAGCGTGTTGCTTAATGCTTTACTGAAGTTACGCACATTTAACCATCAAAATAGCGTATGCTTAGAACGACTGCGTAACTTCTTTTACTTACTTGTCTTTGGTTTTCATTGTAGAGCTTGCCGAAGGTGCTACTTCGTCGTTTAAAATCTGGATAACAGTGGCTTTTAACTTATTATAATCAAAATTTTCTTTGATAAATCCAAAGGTAGAGTGGCTGCTTTCTCTGGTCATACCAATGGCATACTTTGGCCCCCCAAGCTCTTGAGAAATGGGAGAGTTTTCGGTTTGAATCGTCAACTCAGTATTGCCTTTCGGGTTCACAACATAAAAGACATGTTTGTAATAGAGTTTACCTTTCTTTTCGGCAAAGTTTTCATAGACAAATACCTTTTTGTTTTTCCATTTAAATTGATCAAAACAAAACCTCTCTTTGAGCCTGCCCTTCAGTTTACCTTCTTCATAAGCTTTGTATAAGATTTTCCGATGAGGTTCTGCTTTTTCATATTCTTTTTGGGCAAAATACACCTGAATGAGTTTTGAATGAGATTGAAAATCGTTTGGAAACCGGGTAATTAGTTCGGTGAATGCACTTTCTGATTTGTCATAGTGTTGGTCTATGTATTCATAGAGTCCAATGTTATACAGGGTAAGTGCATAAAAATTACTTTCTTTTGAAATCACCTCCTTGGCTTTGTAAAATGCCTCGAGTGCTTTTTGGGGTTGTTCTAGCTCTGCGTATAGTTGGGGAATCATTGCAAAAGGTCTCTCAATGATGTTTTCCTTTTGGGTGGCAGTAATATAAGCCTGCAAAGCCTCTTTAAATTTGTTTTGCTCTAAAAAAGCATCTCCTAAAGCACTAAAGTACCGACATTGGGTAGCATCTAAAGCAATGGCTTGCTTGATAACCTGAATGGCTTCCTGGGGTTTTTTCAAGTAACTTAAAGTAGCTCCTTTGATAAAATAAATTTCTGAATCATTTTGTTCTTTTTGAAGGGCCAAATTCATCATTTTCAGACAGCTTTTGTCGTCAGATTTATGATAATAAGCCAAGCCGATGTAATAAATGGCTTTGGCAGGATATGATGCTGCTTTAGAAGCATGGGTTGAGATTATTTGATCATATTTTTTGGCATCATAAGCGGTCTTCAATTGCTTTACAATAGAGTCCTGAGCAAATAAGCCTATGCTTAACAAGGCGAATGTGAGGGTTAAAAAAGACTTTTTCATGCGTTTAAGTTTGATTAAAATGTGAAAAAAGGATCAAGTGTTGATCAACCTTTTTGAGTATTTGATTACCCTAAAATACGACTTTTAGAAAACAAACGATACTTCATTACCAAGAAAACAGCCCTTTTTGTTTTATTCCAGAAACGGTAAGACAAGGTGGGTAGTTTTTGGATGCATTTTAATTTGTTTGTATCTTTATTATGGTAGTGTT
>CALDJV010000130.1 GCA_937899305.1 uncultured Cytophagaceae bacterium | reverse complement strand
GTTTTAAGCGCATACACCGTGATAATGTATTGGTGAAATCCGTGTCCTTGAGGGGGACAAGGTCCGCCATAACCTGCTTTGCCATAATCGGTAATTCCTTGAATACTACCTTTGGGAGCCAGGTTTTTGGCCAGGTTTCCGGCATTGGCGGGGAGCATTTTGGTGTTGGCTGGAATGTCGAACATCACCCAGTGCCACCAACCACTACCCGTAGGAGCATCCGGATCGTACATAGTGATGGCAAAGCTTTTGGTACCTGCAGGAGCATTTTTCCAGCTCAGTTGAGGCGAGATGTTTTTGCCAATACAGCCAAAACCACTAAATACTTGAGTATTGGTGGCTTGCCCGCCAATGTCTTGACTGGTGAGGGTAAAGTTTTGACCTTGAGTAACCTGAAAAGCGAGGAAAGCAATACAAAATATAAGAAAACGATTTTTCATTATTTAAGTGATTCAATGAAGCCAAATGGACTTCTATGTGTAACCATTTTATATTGCAAAGGACGGCAATCAGTCATCAAACCGATATGCTGTGTGGTTCAAAGAATAACAGATTTGGGCCAAACCATAGAGTACCAGAGTTAGAATTACGTTTGTTGTTGAAACTCTTTGGGTGTAGTTCCATACTGATTTTTAAACACCTGGATAAAATGCGAAATGTTCTCAAAACCCACCTCATAACCTATTTCGTTGATGTTTTTCTGGGTATTTTGTAATAAAAACCGGGCTTCTTTCAATCGTCGGCTTTGTACCCAACGAGAGGGCGATTCCTGAAATATTTCTTTGAACTTTCGCTTGAAAGTAGACAAACTATAACCCGACAAAAAAGCCAATTTTTCTACTGATAGTGTGTCTTTGTAATGTTCTTCCATCACTTGCTTTAGAGAGAGGGCTCGTTTGTTTTGCAGGTTTTTCAGAAAACTCAAAAAGCGACTGCCATCGTCTCCTTGGCATAGTAACCAAAACAACTCCTGTAATTTTATTTTGAGAATTTCGTCCAAGCCAATCGGCAGGGGAGACTGATGAAAATAATTTTTAAGTGATTTGGCAAAGGTAATGGTATGTTCCGAGCTGGTTACTTTAATGGAATTGACCCGTTGACTTGCTACGGGTTGCGTGGTGTTTTTGAGCATCATCAACGACAGCTGCTGGGCAATTTGATCATCAAAAAACACCATCAAGCTCTCGTAACGATTGATTTCGGCAAACTTTTCTGACATCAAATAATTACCCCTACTCAGAAAGAAACCTTCCCCGGTTCGAAGCTGCATTTTTTTTTCGGGGGCATACACCTCTTTTTTACCCGCCAGCAACAGCACCAACAAATTGCTATCGAGCTGCACATTGGCTTTTTCTATCTCGTAGGCATTTTGATAATAAATGACCTCAATGCCTACTTCCGAAGCAATGCGTTGCTCGTATTGTTGAAAACTATCGGGTAAATTCCAGATTTGCATAGATTAAGTTTTTTCAAAACGACATAAATCACACCTTGGCTCATTGCACCACACCAAACGTTACCTCTCTAAATATAGAAGAGCCAATCTAATACTTTTAGCGACTAATTTTAGGACCAGTTAGCTCACCCCACCCGATTGGTCAATCATTCATCTCTAGTATCAGAAAACGTTATTGAGACCTCCTAAGTCTGGATGTGAGTCCTGTAATAGGGACTCAAATAAAGATGTGAGCCATCACACGCTTTAAATTTTCCTTGGTTTGCACTCAATATTGAATCATCAGGCAATGATTGTAGCACTGAAAATCAGGTCTGATGAATTGAACCATAAAACCATACACGTGTAGGGGTTGGACAAGCCGAAACAGCAACCCTAAAAACTCCTGAAAGTAGGCACTATCTAATTTAATGAATCAAGACGACGCTAAAAAATATTTGTGATCCAAAAAACTGATTATGTCTGGTATACAAGAGCGGCAAAATAGTTTTGCCTCGCCTTGGGATCGCTTTTTTAAAGGCGTAAAAGGTCATATTTACAAAAATGAGTTGGTATCAGTCTTGAAGATCAAAACAACCACTTTTAAAACATTTTTTTTAATGAAAAAAGTAACATTATCATTCGCTATCTTACTATTGAGTTTAGCAAGTTTTGCCCAAAATAAACCTGATTTGGTAATAGATGGAGCTACTATTAAGACGGGAGGTCGCTTTACGACAGAGAATTTGATTTCTAGTCCCAATGTATTGGTGTTAAGAAAAAATCAATTGCATCGGTTCTGTGCCAGCCTGAGAAATGTTGGGAATACGGCCACTGACAAGCTTGTCAAAATACAATTTATTTTTACTGAAACCGCAAACCTGAGTGGGGCATCGATAAAGTTTAATATAACTACGGTTGGATCACATGTATTTGTTTATGCTCCAGGTTCAAACTACAGCACATGTAGTGCTCCGATACGGCTACCAGAGAAATATAACGGAGTGAATGTATCCAAGTTTAAATACTTACATGTAATACTTGACAGTGATGATAACATTGATGAAGGTACTACTGGGGAAAATAACAATACCATGACCTTTGCTTGTTCAATTCCGGATACTGATTCAGATGGAGATGGGATTTTGGATGCTGATGACAATTGCCCTAATGCGGCGGGTCCTGCCTCGAACAATGGTTGTCCATTGGTTAAGCCGGATTTATATTTTAGAAACGACCAAGTTTATGTTAATAGTGAGTGCCAAGGTTGCGACTCAAGACTATCAAGATTAGAAAGCGGAGTACATGTTTTATCTAAAGCCGCTGGAATATTGAGTATTAATGGATTTGTTTATAATAATGAAGGTGTTGCCACAGGTGCTAGTAAGATGAAGGCATATTTGTCGTCAGACACCAAGGTTGACAACGGTGATATAAAAGTACCAATAGGGTATAACCCGCATTATGATGTGGCCTCGATAAGAGCATATGGTAGCACTAGCTTTGCTTTTGATATTTTTGGCAACAACATTCCGAGTAGTGCGGCGTTTAAAACCTATTATCTCATTGTAAAAGTAGACAGTGATAATGCGATAGATGAAGGAGAAAAAGAAGATAATAATACATTTTATTTTCGCTTAAAATATCAAGAACGACCTAGTTCAAGACCTTTCCCCATTATAATAATGCCTGTGGATGGCCTTCAAAAAATGACCATCAATAATGAACAGGAGAAAAAGGCCGCGTTACAAAATATGCGCAATGGGCTTTACATCATCCAAGACCCTAATGGTAAAAGATCTAAGCTCGTGAAACAATAAATAGTGTGGTCATATATATAATATGTGAAAAAATAGTAAAACATCAGGCTTTTGGCCTGGTGTTTTTTAATGTAGTAGAGGGTGGTTTGGATAGGAGGGGAGTAGTTATACCTTCTTCAATTTAAGCTTTTCCACAACGCAAGGGCTTGGTTTTCCTGAAACCTCATTTCCTGTTTTTCGGTCTCGGTTTTATCACCATAGCCCAACAAATGCAAAAGACCATGGGCCATCACCCGGTTGAGTTCTGTTTCAAACGATACATTAAAAATGGCGGCATTTTCACGCACGCGATCGATGCTTATGAAAATGTCGCCTTCTATCATTTGACGTTCTTCAGAATTATCAAAAGTAATGATATCAGTAAGGGTATCGTGATTGAGATACTCTACATTGATTTGATGTAAGTAAGTGTCATTGCAAAAGATATAATTAAGTCCTGCAATGGTATAATCGAGTTGGCCAGCAATGAGATTGAACCAGTGGATTGTTTTTTCTTCGTCAGTGAGCACATACTCGACCGACTCGGCAAAAAAATACACATTTTTTTCTGATAAAACCTCTTCTGAATCCTCGAAACCCACCTTCATGTCGTGATTATACTACATAAAACACCATTTCTACCCTTCTTCCTTCATCCGCAAAGTGTACCTCATCGCAAAGGTTTTTCATCAAGAAAATTCCTCTACCACCAGGCTTGTTCAGGTTTTCGGGTGCAGTAGGGTCTGCCAGGTTTTGATAATCAAAGCCGGGGCCCTCATCTTGTACAATAAACTTTATACTGTTGTCGATCAGTTCTAATGACAAAAGCACATTTTTGTTTTTATCTTCACGGTTTCCGTGTCGAATCGCATTGTTCACTGATTCGGTCACCGCAATCATGATATTGCCGTAAATGTCATCATTGATGTTGTGCTTTTCTTTTGCATTGTCAATGAAACTCTCGACAATCCTGATATTCTCTACCAAAGAAGGTATTTTTATCTGAAGAGACGTCATACTATTAAGTATCTAGTTATCTATTTTTTCGAAATACTCATCTACTTCTTTTTTGTAATAAGGCGACAAAGCAGGAGGTATCGTTTTCAACAATTCTATTTGTTTTTCCTTATTCTTAAAATACTGATTTAGTGCAGGAGGCACTCTCCTCGTTTTATTGTCCTTGGCTGCCTTTGACTTTCTTTCCTTGTCTTGCCCTTGTTCTCTCAGGGCTTTTTCTGATTCTAATAAACGAGTTAAAATATCTTTTTGGCGAAGTTTGGTAACTCTTTCCAGATTTTTGAAAACGAGATTTTTTTCCACTTCTTCCATTTTCTTCTGCAATTCTCTTAAATCTTTTCCGTTTTTACCATCTTTACCCATTCTTTTTTGCATTTCTTTCAATGCCCTACGAATTCTTTCTTGCTCTGCCGCTAATTTAGCTAATTCTTCTGAAAGTTTTCGACCTTGTTTACCACTCTTCTTCAATTGTTGAATTTTTTGATTCAATTGTTGCTGCATTTGACTCAGATTTGGCTTGGGTTTGCCTTTATTTCCTTTTTGAGGTTTAGACATGGCACTCGCCATTGAGTTTTGCATATTTTTCATCACATCATTCAACAACAACGCTAAATTATTCATCGAGGTCATGGCAAATTGTTGTTTTCCAGTAGCAATGCTCAAACGACGACGCTTGATCATATCAGTACTTTCGTCCATGTAACTTTTCATTTTGCCTACTTCCCGAGTCACAAAAGACTTGATCTGGAATACTCGCTTGGCCAACGCAGTCAGACTGTCTTCAATTACTTTGGCATCATCACGTAATTTTAGTTGTTTTTGGCCCAGTTTTACAAAACGGGGGTCAGATAAACTCACTGACCTGAAATCTTTCATCAGTTTTTCCTGATCAAACGATAGCGTAACCAGGTTTTCGAGAATGGCTCGCAAATCATCCAAATTTTCCTGCATTTGCTGCATTTGCATACTTTGTTGCATCTGCTGCATTTGCTGGGCCATTTTCTTCATTTTTTTGGCCGCTTTCTTCTGTGATTTACCAGCTTTTTTATTTTGATTCTTCTGCAATTGCTGTTGGCTGTTTTGTTGTTCTTTCGAAACATCCTGTTGCTCTTGCTTGAAGTCTTTCATCTCATTGGGAAACTCAAGTTTCTGATCCATCTTTTTGAGCTCTTCCAACTGCTTTTTGATGTCGTTAAATTTCTTGGTGAGATCTTTTTGCTTTTTCTCCAGGTCTTTATTTTTCTGACTCTGATTTCCTTTGTTCTTGTCGTCTTTGTTTCCTTTGTTCTTGTCGTCTTTGTTTCCTTTATTCTTATCTTTGTTTTGGTCGTCTTTGTTTCCTTTGTTCTTATCGTCTTTATTTCCCTTGTTCTTGTCGTCCTTGTTTCCTTTGTTCTTATCGTCTTTATTTCCTTTGTTCTTGTCGTCTTTGTTTCCTTTGTTCTTGTCGTCCTTGTTCCCTTTGTCCTTATTATTCTTATCAGTTTCTTCCGCCAACTTATCTTGCTTTTCGGCTAACTTTTCCAAATCCTTGGTAGTCTGATCCAATTTTTGCTCAAACTGAAGTTGCTTGAACATCTCAAGGGCCCTTTCTAGCTCTTTGTCCAGATTGTCTTCTTTTTTCTGGATCTTATCAAGCATGTTTTGGATACGATCGTTTCGTCGAGTTTGTTCCAGTAATTTTTGGAGCTCATCGTACAACTTTTTAGTTTCCTCATCCAACAACTCATCCATCAGCTTTTTCAACTGATTCATTTTTTGTTGTACTTCAGGACTTGTTTGATTGAAACGCTTTTGTTTTTGGTTGGTGGTATTGTTTTCTTCCTGAATCTTCTTGATTTCTTTGATAAGGTCTTTGCGCTTTTCGAGCAGCTCTTTTACCTGCTTTTTATCCTGATAGTCCATGTAACGCTTGTTACGGAAACGGTTTTTCACGTTTTCCATGCTTTCTTTCAGTTTGCGGGCTTTTTGAAGCGTCTTATCAATTTGATTAGAAGTTTTGTTTGCCGACTTATCAATTTCCTCTTTGAGTTCCCTTTCAGTAGGAATCTTAAATGTCAAAGAAGTTGTTTTGGCACTTTTAGCGCCATTTACCCCGTCATTATCCCAAACCTGGGCAAAATATTCCAGGTTATCGCCTGGTTGTAGATTCATAGGGCGCAAATCCATCTCATAGTAATAGTTTTGGATAGATTGTCCGGCGTTGAGTTGCAAGTTCACTGACTTCAACGTACCTGGTTTGCCATTGCGGGTTACTCTATAAAACAACTTTAATTGCGATAATCCATAATCATCCGAAATGCTGCCTCCTACACTCAAGTAACTGTACATCGCAGTATCTTTAGATTCTTTGATGTTGATTTTGGGGTATTGATCAGGAATGACATTGATGTAATAATTGATGTCTTCTTTGTTTCCGCTGAACTCATTTTTCAGTTTTACCTGATAAGTTTCAGAACGGCGAGCACTGCGATTGTACTTAAAACGCTTAGGATTAATCTTTTCGGCTTTGACTACTTCTTTGCCCTCGTTAAAAAACAAAGCCAACTCTTTGGAGTTGTTGGTCTTAAAATTCCATTGGATTTGAGTGCCTTCAGGTACTACCAAGTTTCCGATGTTGTCCCAGTTTTCGCTGGCTTTGTTCAAATAAGCCGGATAGTTGAGTTGGGCACTGAACGACAACAGGGTAGGGCGCTCCATCAAAGTGATGCTGTGGTTGAGCGAGGTAAAGCCAGCTGACTCAAACTTGAAGTCGGTGGCTTTTTGAATTTTTTTGAAAGTGTAAGCAAATTTCCCAAAGGTATTTTTGTCTCGTTTTTCCATCTTGTAGCGACGTCCACCCGATACCAAGTATACGTCCTCGGGCATGGTACGCCCTTTCAGGTCTAAATCTACCGTGAAGTCTTCGTTTTTGAAGGCCTTTAGATTTTTGTTGGCCAAATGAAAAGAGAAAGGCGCCGGAGCCACATACTCGTTGTTGTAATTGATGATGCGAGCCGAGCTTTCTGAGAAGAAAGTAGGAGCAAGTACCAAAATTGCCAACAGAACCAACAAGGGAGGAACAACATAACGCAAATAACGACGGTTTTCCGAAAAACGAACTGCATCGGTAAACTTCACAATACCCAATTGTTTGGTTCTTTGATCGATGCTGGCCCTGAGCAAAGCATTGTCTTGAGCAGCTGCCGAATTACTCAACTGAATGGTATTGAGTAGCTTGTCATCCACATCAGGAAAGTACTTTCCAATCTGTAAGGCCGCTTCTTCGTCACTGATTTGTTTGTTGAGGTTCAAGAGTTTTGAAATAGGCCATAGTACCCAGGCTACCAGGGTAATGCCCGCTGCAGCCAAAAAAGTAAAAAACAACCCGGCGCGAATCGAGGTGTTGAATTTCCCAAAATATTCGGCCGCATTGATGACGATGTAAGTGGTGAGCAGCAAGGCAGCAGTAACCAAAACCCCCTTAAACAACATATTAAGGTAATATTTGGATTTATACCGCCTCAGCTCCGTCATCAGTGGAGCACTTTGTTTATGTGAAGCGTTTTGATTTGACATGGTTCTTATAGCGTTATTATATTGTTAATCTGTTGGTTAAAAACAAAAATATCAAAATATATCTAAAGTTTTGACACTTATTCCCATTTTTTATAATCCTTACTCAATATCAATCAAAATAGGACAATGATCAGAATGCATGGCATCTGATAAGATAACGGCTCGTTGTAGTTTTTCGTTTAGCGATTCTGAAATCATTTGGTAGTCAATCCGCCAACCCAAGTTTTTAGCCCGAGCACCTGAGCGTACGTTCCACCAAGTGTAGTTGTGAGGTTCCTTGTTTAGATACCGAAAAGTATCGGTAAAACCCAACTCCATAAACTCGGTAAGCCAAGCCCGTTCGGTGGGTAAGAAACCTGATCGCTTTGCATTGGATTTAGGATTGTGGATATCAATGGGTTCGTGGGCGATGTTATAATCCCCACAAATGACCAAATGGGGTTGGCTTTTTTGAAGCTGGCCAATGTATTTTTGGAAGGCAAGGTTCCATTCCATCTTAAAAACAATGCGCTCTTCACGAGTACCCGAAGGCATGTAGACACTCATCACCGAAAAGTCATCGTAATCGGCTCGGATGATTCGCCCTTCATCGTCTACCCATTTTGTATCGTGCCATTCGTAATCTCCGTAACCATAAACTACGTTATTAGGTTCAATTTTACTGAAAATGGCTACTCCACTGTATCCTTTTCTTACCGTGGCCGATTGCCAATAAGTATGATAACCCAGGGCTTCGATTTCGGTGAGGTCTACTTGCTCTTGGTGGGCTTTGGTTTCCTGAATGCACAATACATCTACCTCAGAGGCTTTGATCCAATCAACCAATCCTTTTTTTATAGCTGCCCGAATTCCATTTACATTATAAGAGATTATTTTCATTTTTTAGTTTCTTTAGTTGGGAGTTAGTAGTTGGTAGTTTTTGCTTTCAAGTCCACAGTCGACGGTCCATAGTCCATAGCCTAAACGGGTGTGCCTGTTCCCCCTTAAACTACCAATTTTAAACCCTGCGTCAAGCATTCTGTAATTCACTTATAGTCAATGGTTTATCAATTTGGTAGTTAGAAGTTTTTCGTCGCTTTGCGCAGCCATTTAACAATGTAACCATCAGCCGTAGGCGGAACAATGATAGAACTCAAATAATCCCTTCGTCTTCAAAGTAGTCTAGTACGTACATTTTGAGCAAATGTTCTTGGTTGAGCATGTCTACATAAGGGAGTTTTTTTACCAGTTTCCAATGAGGCCATCCGTCTTTGTCCAGTCCTTCTAATTCGTAAAATCCGGCCTTGCTCAACACCCGACAAATGGCAATGTGCATCAAGTCTTGTTTTTGCTCTTTGGTAAATGGCCTTGCCCCTTGTCCGAGTTCTTGTACGCCAATCAGAAACAAGACCGCATTTAAATCGGCAGGGCGTTTGCCAATCGTTTTCTCCAAAAAATCAAGCAATTCGTCCCAACGTGGTTCGATGTTTTCTTCTTCCATATCTGCTATTATTGGCTCTGCAATGCTTCCCAATACTCTACCGCACGGCGAAGGTGAGGAATGACGATGGTACCTCCAATCAAGTCGGCAATGGCAAACACCTCAAACAATTGCTCAGTGGTAACTCCCAGTTCGTGGCATTTCCCTAAATGGTATCGTACACAATCGTCGCAACGCAATACCATAGAACAAGCCATGCCGATCAATTCCTTGGTGACTACATCTACGGCGCCTTCCTGGTAAGCATTGGTATCCAGATTAAACAAACGCTTCAGTACTTTGTTGTCCGATCCCAGGATTTTTTCATTCATTTTGGCGCGGTAGGCGTCAAACTCTTCTACAATGTTCTTTTCCATCCTTTTGGTGTGATTTACAATTAATGGTAAATGGTTGTTTGTTTACCAAAATTAGAAAACCTTTTGACATCAACAGGTTAAAAAGCTGTTATTTTTTAGTGGTGAGCGCTATAGCAAAAAAACCTGAACATGTTTCCACGTTCAGGCATTGATCATACTACCAGATATTTTTTGTTTGTGGGGACACAAACGAAGGCGGCGATAAGATATTATAACATTTTGTTGATGCGATCCGATACCGAAACCAAAAAGTTCATAGGAGTCATCGCAATGTCTACCAAAGAATCAAATGCTTCCTCGGCTACGGTGGTTTTGGCAGTATCAGTGGCGCCAATTTTCACGGCCACTCTTTCCCAAATTTCGCGCATGGTTACCCCTTCTTTTTGTGCCAAAGCATCCAATTGTTTCAAGATGGCCTCTTCGGTGACTTCTACCTTAGGTGTGGTGGTTTTCTTGGGGTTAGATTTTGGAGTGCTTTTGGTAGTGGCTTTGCTAGCGGTTGTTTTTCTGGTGGTAGTCTTGGCCGGGGCTTTTTTGGCAGTAGTCGCTTTTCCAGCCGTAGTTTTAGTAGTGGTTTTGCTAGTAGTCTTACTAGTGGCAGACTTACTGGCCGTCGTTTTTTTGGTAGTAGCCTTAGCTGGGGCCTTTTTGGTGGTCGTTTTTTTAGTGCCAGTGGCCGTTTTTTCTACCTTATTTACATCTACCAATTGGCTTGGCTCTTTGGCCAAAAACGCTTCCTTAGTTATTTTCTCAGTGATTATTTTTTCGGTAGCTGTTTCGGCTTTGGTGTTATTTGTGTCTTGACCTTCTTGCGTTTCTTTCAAGAATTCATTCAGGTCGTTTAAAGTGTTTTTCTTTGCCATCGTTTTCTATTTTTAGCTTGTTAAATAAAGTCCACTGTCAACCGACAACAGTCCACAGTTGGCTTATGATTGAATAATGCCGATGAGCTCCCGGGTGATGTCCTGGTACTGCTTTTCGGGCAAAATCGTACTAAACTGAGCGTACACATTTTTGGCCGGAACAAAATTTTCCGTAATCACGGTTTTCAAATCCGACAATTGTTTATGAATCGTTACCGGGTTGGTACGGCTGTGAATCCGGTTGGGCAAAACAATGATTTTCAGCTTTTTGCTAATGTCCTGGGCAGGTTTGAGGTCCTGCACCGTTTGATAAGTCACGAGTATGTCATTTTGGGTCAAACTCGTGGGTACAATCACAGCATCGCTTTGAATCGCCAGATTCTTGATGTTTTCGTCGGTCGTTTTACCCGCACTATCCACAATGATAAAATCCATTTTTTGGGGATGCAATGCCTCGATGTCTCCCAACACCTTTCCATCTTCCGAACCAATGATTTCAAACACCCCACTATCCTTTGCGCCCGACTTGAATAATTCCATTTTACGCAAAGTACTCAGGGTGTAATTGGTATCGGTTTCGATCAAGGCCAGCTTGTAGCCCAGGCTATGCAACATGGTAGCAATCTGAATGGCATTGGTGGTTTTGCCAGTGCCGCCTTTTCGGCTAATAAAGGAGATAATTTTGGCCATACCGTTATTCTAAAAATGGTACTTTTCTAAGTTTGGTGTAGTAAAAGTAGAGACGAATAATTTGAAATACAAACAAAATCCAACAACAATGCTTGTATTTTTATGAATTATTAAAGAATTTCCCTCATTCATTGATTTACGACAATTTTATATTAAAATAATACTTTTAGAAATATGAAAATCACAGTTGTAGGAGCGGGAAACGTAGGTGCTACTTGTGCCGACGTGTTGGCTTACCGCGAAATCGCCAACGAAGTAATTTTGGTAGATATTAAAGAAGGTCTTGCCGAAGGTAAAGCGCTTGATATGTGGCAAAAAGCTCCTATCAATTTGTACGATACCCGTACAGTAGGGGTCACCAACGATTACACCAAAACTGCCGGCTCGGAAGTAGTAGTGATCACTTCGGGTATTCCTCGTAAACCAGGAATGTCTCGTGACGACTTGATTTCTACCAATGCTGGTATTGTAAAGTCAGTAACCGAGCAAGTAATTGCCCACTCTCCCGAGGCCATCATCATTGTGGTTTCTAACCCACTAGATGTAATGACCTACGCGGCTCACGTTACTTCTAAATTGCCTCGAACCAAGGTAATGGGAATGGCAGGTATTTTGGATACAGCGCGTTACCGTGCTTTCTTGGCCAGCGAATTGAACGTTTCTCCTAAAGACATCCAAGCAGTATTGATGGGTGGACACGGCGATACCATGGTACCACTACCTCGTTATACAACCGTAGGTGGTATTCCAGTGACCGAGTTGTTGTCTAAAGACAAGATTGACCCAATCGTAGAGCGCACCAAAAAAGGTGGGGGCGAATTGGTAAAATTGATGGGTACTTCGGCTTGGTATGCACCTGGTTCGGCGGCAGCTCAAATGGTAGAGGCCATCGTAAAAGATCAGCGTCGAGTATTTCCTGTTTGCGTAAGCTTAGAGGGCGAGTACGGCATCACCAACAGTTACTTGGGTGTACCAGTAATCTTGGGTAAAAACGGTATCGAGAAAATCATTGAGCTAGACTTGAACGCGGGCGAAAAAGAATTGCTTGAAATCTCTCGTGGCAAAGTAAGCGAAGTAATGGCTACTTACGATAATTTGATGGCGGCTAACTAAGCTCGACTTTGGCCTTTTAAATTACAGAACCCTTCGTGGAAATAGCAGT
>CALDJV010000129.1 GCA_937899305.1 uncultured Cytophagaceae bacterium | reverse complement strand
AGCTATTGGAGCTATTAACAGTTTTATAAAATAGAAGGGGGCGAACATGTTGTTGGCTAGGTCTGAGAAAATTGTATTTCCTTGGAGCTTATAGTTTAAGCTGTTGATTTCACTGTAGAGATGAATCAATCTGTCTAGTCAGATTGACCGGAGCTCATATACATTTACTCTAAATAGCCCTCACTTTTTTAAATACTCTTCATCATCATGAAACCTGACCCTATCCATACGAGGCGAAATATCTCATGAATAAGCACTTTATACACACTATTACCAACGAAAATATTTGAATGAAAAGATTATGGACTATACAAAGGAATCAAAAAGCACTCGAGTAAATACTTGGCAAGACTTTAAACCAAAAACCCACATTATAACCCTAAAAAATGACGGTCATTCGTCCATTACGATCCGAAAACTTAAAAATGAATACAAACTGCTTCGGGGGTTAAATATTCAAGGGGTCAGAAAAGTACTTGATTACCAAGTCATCAATCAACAGCATCAATTTGTACTTGAACTTGTAGAGGCTAGAAGCCTGCATGATTTTATCTACGAAATTCCTTTGTCTATGTCCGCCAAGCTACACCTGATGATTGGTATGACAAAAATACTGGAAGAAGTACATCGGCAAGGAATCATTCATAAAGACATCAACCCGCTCAATATTTTAGTGACTCCTCATCAAGAGATTTGTTTAACCAATTTTGGCATTGCTTCGCGGGTTACACTTCGCCAGTCAAATTTGGGTAACCCCGAAAAAATAGAGGGTACTTTAGCCTACATTTCTCCTGAACAAACGGGCAGAATGAACCGAAGTGTGGATTATCGTACTGATTTGTATGCTTTAGGAGCTACTTTTTATGAATTGCTTACCAGAAACACCGTATTTCAGGAAAATGATGCCCTGGCTTTGGTGTACGCACATTTGGCTAAAACCCCGGTAGCACTGTCTGAGGTTGATAAAACTATCCCAACCCGACTATCCAATATCATTCTCAAGCTTTTGGAAAAAAACCCCGAAAACCGTTATCAATCGGCGATGGGGTTGAAAAAAGATCTAGAAAAATGCCTGTCTCTTGAAGAAAACAGAAGTTCGGTAGATTTTTTTGAACTAGGACAAGAAGATTTCTCAGGCAAACTACAAATTCCAGAAAAACTCTATGGACGTGAGCAAGAGACGCAAATCATTTTGAAAGCTTTTGAAAGAGTTAAAGCAGGCACGGTAGAGTTGACTTTGGTAGCAGGATATTCAGGAACGGGTAAATCGGTATTGGTAAACGAAACCCACCGACCTCTGACTGCTACCCGAGGATATTTTGTAGAAGGAAAATTTGACCAATTTCAACGTAATATCCCTTTTTTCGCTTGGATACAGGCTTTCAAAAACTTTGTAGATTTACTTTTAACCGAAAACGAGGAAATTCTGAATTATTGGAGTAGTCTCATTTTAGAGGCGGTAGGAGACAATGGGGGAGTTTTGACCGAGGTAATTCCCAATTTAGAATTGGTGATTGGTGTACAACCTGAGGTAACCCAGCTAGGTGGACAAGAAGCTCAAAACCGATTCAATTATGTCATGCAAAACTTTGTCAAAGCCATTACAACCAAAGAACATCCCCTCATTATATTTATTGATGATTTGCAATGGGCTGATTTGTCTTCTTTAGAACTACTAAAAACCTTGACTACTGATAAGGAGAACGGCTATTTACTTTGCGTAGGAGCCTACCGAGACAATGAAGTTTCTGCTACCCACCCGCTTATTTCTACGATTCAACACATTCAGGATGCGAACCAAGGTATCAACGAAATTAAGATCGGTAATTTGCCCAAGGAATCGGTCCTGGAGATGCTCCACGAAACGTTGAGTTTACCTATAGATGAAAAGCTACAAAATTTGAATGACCTTATCTTATCCAAAACTCGTGGAAATGCTTTTTTTATTCATCGTTTTCTGAAAAATTTATATGAGGAGGGCTTGTTACAATTTAATTTTGAATCCAAGTGCTGGACTTGGACCCAAGCACAAATTACGGAAGCCAATTTTACCGACAATGTGGTAAAGTTTATGGCCAAGCAAGTAGAAGCTTTACCCACCAAAACCCAACAACTATTGGAATGGGCAGCCTGTATTGGAAATAAATTTGATTTGAATACTTTGCAGATTGTTGCCAAGCAAGAAGATATTCAAGCAGACTTGGATATTGCTATTTTTGGAAATTTGATTTTCACAACCCAACAAGATCAATACAAATTTGCCCACGATCGCATACAACAAGCTGCTTATACTCTCATTCCTGAAAATAAAAAACAAGCTACCCACCTAGAAATAGGGCAATTACTTTACAGGTCCTTCTCAGGAGAAGAAAAAGAAAAGCACGTTTTTGATATTACAAATCATTACAATGCAGCCCAAGAGATATTTAAGGAGACAGATAGAGACATTGCGTTCAACTTAAATGTAGCGTCGGCCCAGAAAGCGAAAACATCAGCTTCTTTTGACGGTATGTTAAATTATATTCGTCAAGCTCAATGTTTGCTCCCTACAAATAGTTGGGAAACTGCACCTGAAACAACTCAAGATATTTATCAACTCTTGATAGAAGCAGAGTTTTTAAACACCAACTTCGAACTTGTTGAAAAGTACATTGACCTCTTTTTGGCAAAAGTGAATAGCAAGTTTAAAAAAGCTGAAATATTGACTTTTGCCATTTTACAAAAAACAATAGAAGGAAAATTCGACGAAGCCATCAATATAGGAATCAAGGCATTGCGTCTTTTGTCTATTAATACTCCTGACCAGAACGCACTAGAGGCTATCAATGATCAAATGATTATGAAACATATGGCTCATATCTATGATATTGGAGCCGAGAATATACTCAATATCCCTTCTACTGAATACGCCGAAGTAGCACTGGCCATCAAAATCTACATTCTTCTGGATCCTCCAACTTATATTTCTGGTAATCTGCCATTGTATATTTTTGTAAGTACAAAAGCAGTAGAACTGTCTCTTGAAAAAGGCCTTGCCCCCTTTACCCCAAAATCTTTGTCCAACTTCGCCCTCATAGTTGGGTCTATGAAAGGAGACTATGTTTTGGGTGATCATCTGGGACAGGTCGCTTTTGATTTATCACAAAAGGCAAACCATCCAGGAATGCAAAGCCAGACCTCTTTGCTTCTGGGCGGTTGGATTCAGCAATGGAATCGCCCACTAAAATTTGGAAAGCAGCACAATTTAAGGGGCCTGCAAACCGGCTTATCTTCTGGTGAACTGCAGTTTGCTATGTACAATGTTTTTACTTATGCCTGCAATATTTTTGCAGAAGGTCAAAATATAGAATTTGTGCAATCGGAAATTCAAGATAAGTACTGGGATTTATCTCTGAAGTATAAAAATGAATTGAACAATCATGCTTTGTTAGGTATCCTTTGGGCAATCAATACTGTTAAGAACAACACAGGAATCGAAATGTCGTTGCCTGACCAACTGCAAAATGAAGAGGAATACCACAGGTATGGTCAAGAACAGGGCCTGACAATGGGGGTGACAATTTATTGTATTTACAAAGCACAGGCACTTTTTGTGATGGGAAACTATGCCCAAGCTTATGAAAAAACCGCCCTGGCAGTTCCCCTTGAAGGATCAATCTTTGGACATGTTGCTTCGTTTGACCTCAACTTCTATGTTTCTCTTACCTACCTTAGACAATATGAATCTACTCACAATACCGAGTTGCTCGAAAGAGTAGACACCAATCAAACCCAGATGAACGTTTGGGCCACTAATTGTCCCGAAAACTTTTTACATAAACATCAATTAATAGAAGCTGAAAAAGCTAGAATCGCTGGTCTTGAGTTCAATATTATCTCAAAATTGTATAAAAAAGCGTTTAAAAATGCAAAAAACAATCATTTTATTCAAGACGCGGCGTTAATTGCTGAACTATATGCTCAGTATTTGATTTCGGTGGAAGAAGAAACCTTTGCTGAACCTTACCTGATTAAATCTTATAAACTGTATACACAATGGGGGGCTGCTGCCAAAACAGCTCAAATGCAGTCAAAGTATGCTCATTTGCTACAAGGAATCGTTACTTCAGATCAAACAAGTGATGATAATTTTGATACAAAAACAATTCTAAAAGCAACCCATTCACTTTCGCAACAGGTGCAACTCAAAGACTTGATTCAGGAAATATTGCATCTACTTTCTCAGAATTCGGGGGCCAACAAAATCACTTTTTTACGCAAAGAAGCCAGTGGCTGGATCGTAGAAGCGGACCAAAAAGATGGGCAAAACCTAATTGATACGCCTCAGCCCTACTCGAGATATGTAAACCTACCTAAACAAGTCGTCAATTATGTAATCAGAACCAAGGAGTTTGTTTTATTGGGAGATGTACTGCAAAATCATCAATTTGCCAAAGATATTTATTTTAAAACCGCGAGCAGTAAATCGGTTTTCGTGGTTCCGATCAAAAAACATGATAAAATGCTCGCCTTGTTGTACCTCGAAAATAGCTTGATGACGGGCGCATTTCACCAAAAACGCTATGAACTTATCAACGCTTTGGTGACTCAGTTAGCGATTTCGATGGAAAACACCCTCTTGTATAAAAACCTGGAAGACAAAGTAAAATCGCGAACCAAAGCGTTGCAACAGTCTAATGATGAGCTACAGGTAATGAACGAAGAGCTACGCCAAACCCAAGAAGAGTTACAGGCGCAAAGAGATCATGTGGCGAACAAGAATAAAGTATTGGAAGAGTTCAATACAAAAATAAACGGTAGCCTCAAGGTAGCTCAGACCATCCAGGAGGCCATATTACCCTACCAAATGAAGCTTGATCGTCTGCTGGGAAACTATTTTGTAATTAATCGCCCTAAAGATGTGGTTTCAGGAGACTTTTATTGGCTCGACGAAATCAATGGTAAGGTCATTCTGGTGGTGGCTGACTGTACCGGCCATGGTATTCCAGGAGCGTTTATGACTTTAATTGGGGTAAATTTATTAGATAAAATTATCAGAATCAGACAAATCACTCAGCCTAATGAAATCCTTAACCATTTGCACGAAGAAGTAAAAACCATTCTGAAACAACAGTATACCACCAATAACAAAGGCATGGACGCCAGTGTGATTTCATTAGAAAAAGCGGATGACCACACTGTCATACAATTTTCGGGAGCTAAAAATAACTACTATTATTATGCTGACCATTTATATGAGGTCAAAGGAGACCGAAAGTCAATTGGGGGCATTCAGGACGAAAGTATTCGTTTTACCAATCAACAGCTTACCCTGCCAACTGGTGCAATGCTCTATCTGGGCTCGGATGGGCTGGAAGATCAGAATAACAACACACGCAAAAAATTTGGAAGAAAACGCTTACAGGCACTACTTTCAAGCATTGCTGCTTTGTCCAGTGATCAACAGAAAGCAAAAATAGAAGAAAGTTTACAGCTTTACATGCAAGATACCGAACAAAGAGATGATATCTTGTGGATGGGAGTAAGATTGTAAATCAAACTCGTTTGGTTGTTACAAGAGCCCACTGCATTCAACTCATAATAAAAATCCCAGAAGTCAATTCCTGGGATTTTTTATTTCACAATTTCTTCAAAATCTCAATCGATTTTTGCTTCCGTTCAGACTCACTCAAGGCATCCAGTTTTTGTTGTGCATTGGTCAGGCAATCAATATCTTCTCCCACAAACACCTCGCCGACAACAGCCAACAAACGTTGATAGTCTTTGTCAGAGGCACAAAATGCAATGGCAATTTTTTCCTGCTCGCCTTTGGTCAGTACGTGCTTGTATTTTTTAAATTGTTGCCAAAAGTCATTTCTTCCTACTTCATCTAAAGTGGGTAGTTTTTGAAAGTACTCCTTAAGCCAGGAAGCCATATTTGCGGGTGTCTGTGGTATATCTATCATATTTGATTGGTTTCAAAGCAGGGTTTCTATGATTCTGGTAATGAAAACTTTGGACTCTTCGTAAGTATCAATCTCGGCTTCCAGTGCATTTATTTCGGTCCGTAGGCCTTGTTTGGTAGCCCCATTGGTCATAATCATTTTACGAAATTTGTCCATTATTTGGTAATGCACCTCAGTAAGTTTTTTATTCAGCCGCTCTATTTGTTGTAAGCCATTCTCTATTGCTGCTTCATCAGATACTGCCTTGAAACTCATAAAATCATTAGACTATTTAGTAATCCCTTCATAAAAAGCCTTCACTCCTCTTCTTTCGGCTTTTCCAGCAATACGGGTTACAATGGGAGAAAATAACTTTTTACCTTCGTATCGTACACTGATAGACCCACCAAAAATACTCGTGGTTACCTTAAAACTTTTCAATGTAGCAATTTCTATACGTACCACCGCATCCCATTTTGCTTTAAAGTTTTTGAAAAACTCATCCAAACTGTCCAGCGTAGTTTCCTCATCGGCCAATAACCCCGCAATGACCTCTCGTGGGGAATAATCACCAAAATTGAAAGACTCTACCTTGTCTACCCCAGCCAAAGCATTGCCTACAAACTCTCGTAACGAAGACTCATTGACCGTTTTTTGATCGGGTACCACATACACATACTTTTTGGTTCCTACCAAACATACTTTCTCGCTTACGTTGTCAGCAACAGGAACAAATACAAAATCTACGTTTTCTTTTAAAGCCATTTGATTGTTAGTTTAGTAATAAAAGTTACGCCTGCCTTCCCGACTACTTTCATCTGATGGTTAAAACTTTCCTGAAAAGGGGAATACTTGCTTAGGCTTCGAAGTGCTCCTGTTGGCCGGTTCACAATGCGTCGTACAAGCATATAAGCATCTAAAAAGCCCCATTTGCGTAACTTTAGTTAGTAAATAAATTTATTAGGTAACTTAAGGAGCATGTTCAAAATAAGTTTCCAGGTTTAATAAAATTACCCAAAGTTAAACCTTAGAGTTCCTTACAGGACAAGTTTTGCGCGCGTAGCCATAGCTACGGGCAAAAACAACAACGAAGTATAACAAAGAGGAATAAAACCAAACCGGACAGTTATTGCGGACACGTTCCTAAAATACAAAATAACCCTCTAGACCGAAATTTCTTTTGGAAAAACTTTTTATACGGAAAGAAATTTGCTCTGTATTTTGCTTTCACCACTTTATGTTTTAGTTTCTTGCCAAAACCTAACAAAAAAAATTTACCGGATGACTAACTCAAGAAAAACAAGTTATGTGCTGCTTATTCGCCGCATTTCTATTGTGACTACTTTGCTCCTGTTTGGTGTATTGGCAGTGAGAGTTACCCTCGATATAGGCAAAAGTAAGTACCTACTCAGCGAAACGTTTGGCTTGGAATTATTAAAAAAACGTGGTCCGTTAATTTCTAAACCATTTCAGGTTTCTAACAAGCCTCGTTTTTATAGATTAAACTTTACTAGCAAGTTTGGGTCTTACACTTCCAATCCCCAATTATTAGTAAATGTCAAGTTGGTGAATAGTAAAAACAAAGTAATCAATAACTTTGACATAGACTTCTCGGCAAAAAATAAAAAATCATATCGCCGGAGATATCTTAAAAAGTATTTCAAATCAAATAAAAACGAACAACTTTACGTAGTCATGAAGTTGCTCAAAAGCAACATAAAAAAAGTCAAGAGCACTTACTCTTACCGTAAAAACAGCATCAGAGTAGGTGTATATGGTGCCGATGACGACATCCCCAACCGGTTTTATTACCGGGTTTTTATTTACAGCTTTTTTATCATGATTGTGATGTTATTTGTACCAAGTAAGTTGTTCTAGCCATATCATCAATTATTACTACCATGAAAAAATTTACTCAAGCCCTTGTTTGGGGCGTTTCATTAACAATTTTACTCATTACTTATTTGTCGGTTGCTCAAGGCTGGGGAGTCAAAAATATCCAAAGTAAATCGATGACTAGTAAATACGCTTCTCTAAGGGCTCCCTATGGTGTGAGTAACAAAAGGCTATTAGATTCAAGCAATAAGGCCCAAAAACACTTACGCGACTCTTTGAAACAAAGAAGAAAGGACAGTATAAAGGTAGTAGAAACCAGGTTTAACGCTACCCGAGACAGTCTTCGGGCAGCCAATGTAAACTTAGTTATTTATCAATCAGGAAGGTATCAGTATGCCTACGGTTATCGCCCATCTAGTAGCTATCAAAATGAGGATTACAGTTCATCAAGCGGGTATAGTTCTGGTGGATACAGGAGTCGTTCAGGGGGATACTCAAGTGGTGGCAGTTTCCGTAGTTCTTCAAGAAGTTTTCGTGGTGGCAGTCGTCGAGGGGGGAAATAGTTTTTTAGTCCATAGTCCACGGTCGACAGTCCATAGTTTTTTTTAGTTGGTAGTTTTCTTTAGTCGATAGTCGACGGTCCATAGTCCACAGTAACGCAAAGCGGACAATTAATTAGTTTTTCATCGCTTTGCGCAACCATTTAACCATAGAACAATGAGCGAAGCGGAACAATAAAAAGGTAATAAGCCATAGGGGAAACAATAGAACAATTTCGAGTTCTATAATTCGTGATGCGTCACAGAGTAATTGAAGTCTTTCCTTTGTATAAGAAATACATCATTCGCCTGCGATACATCACGAACTGACTAAAAAAAGCCTAATTAAACAATCAAATCATTCAGCAATGATTGATTAGCTTGTAGCCTTCTTACGACGGGTAGTTTTCTTGGGCTTTTCTTCCACTACTACTTCTTCCACATCGGCCAAAATTCTACCACAGTGCTCACAAACAATGATTTTTTTGCGCTCTCTGATCTCTGCTTGACGTTGTGGTGGTACTACGTTGAAACAACCTCCACAAGCATCTCTCTTTACTGAAACAACTGCCAAACCATTGATGGCGTTTTTTCTGATTTTATTGTAAGAACGAATCAAACGCTCCTCAATGTTTTTGGTTTGCTTTTCTCGATCTTTGTTAAGCTTGGTTTCCTCTTCGTGGCTCTCTCCCATCAAGCTTTCCAACTCTTCTTGCTTATTAGCCAAGTCTTTTTGGCGCTCGTCCAAAATTTGCTTGGTCTTATCTACATCTTCTTTTTTGCTTTCAATCTTTATTTTGGCTTCTTTGATTTTCTTATCAGCCAACTGGATTTCAAGCTCTTCAGATTCTACTTCTTTGCTCAATGCATCATATTCGCGGTTGTTGCGAACATTCATTTGCTGATCCTTGTACTTGGTAATCAGCTTCTCAGCCTCTTTTTTTCGTTGCTTTTTGGCGGATATTTCATCATCCCACCCTTTGATTTCTTTATTGAACTTATCGATACGGGTTTCGTAGCCTGCAATCTCGTCTTCCAAATCCTGTACTTCTTCAGGTAGATCCCCCCGCATTTTCTTGATTTCATCCATTTTAGAATCTATAGATTGAAGCTTGAGAAGTGCCGTTAGTTTTTGCGATACTGTTCGTTCCATGAAATTCGTGAATTGTTGATAGGGTTATTTGACTATATCAATAACAAAACTGCAATATTCGTAAAAATTTAAGATAAAACCCCACAAATAATCTATTATTTAATAGAAGTTGCGCATATTTTGAATAATAAACCCCAATTGACCTACATCTAATTAAAAATAGACGCTTTCCTATCTTGCATTTATGAGTCGGTCGCGCGCTTCTTCATGAATACCTGTCGCTACCATTTAGCAAAAATAGTGAATCGGATTGGTATTATTTTCAGTGATCAATACTGGTAAGCCTTCAAAACGAGGTACTAAGTGATCCCTTAACAATTCACTCGTGTATTTTTCACTTTCGTAGTGTCCTATATCTGCAATGAGAATTTTGCCATCTGCATCAAAAAATTCGTGGTATTTATAATCTGCGGTAATAAAAACATCCGCCCGCTTGCTCATGGCTTTGGACAACAAAAAACTGCCTGAACCACCACATAAAGCTACTTTTTTTATTGGCTTGTCCAACAACTCGGTATGTCTGATACACCGTAGGTCCATTCGTTCTTTTAAGTAGTTCAGAAATGCTGCTCCTGACAATGCTTCTGGCAAAGTGCCAATGGCTCCCGAACCTACTTGAGTATTGGTGTTTTCTAACGCCTGAAGATAATATGCTACTTCTTCGTAAGGATGGGCCTGACGCAATGCTTGCATCACTTTTCCTTCAAGATAAGCCGGAAATATTACTTCTATCCGCTCTTCATTTACTTCTTCTAGCTGTTCTTTGTTGCCAATGGTAGGGTTCGCCGCTTCGTTGCCTCTAAAGGTACCTTTGCCTTCGGTTCTAAAACTACAATATTCGTAATTACCGATTTTTCCAGCGCCTGCTTTTCCCAAAGCGTTCAATATTGTTGGGGTGTTTTCTTTGGGAGCAAAAACAGTCAGTTTCATCTGATTTTGCTTTTTGGGTGCCAATATTTTAACATCCTCTAGCCCCAGCTTCTCGGCTATTTTAAAATTAACCCCTCCTGCTACATTATCCAAATTGGTATGAATTGCATAAATGGCGATATCGTGTTTAATGGCTTTAATCACGGTACGTTCCACATAGTTTCGTCCATTTAGTTTTTTTAGTCCTTTGAACACAATGGGATGATGCGCCACTATAAGGTTACAATTTTTCGCCAGCGCTTCCTCTACTATCGGCTCCACAGCATCTAATGAAACCATTACCCCGGTCACTTCCTCCGACGGATTTCCTACAATGAGTCCACTATTATCATAATTTTCTTGATACACTCGCGGCGCAAATTCTTCCAAATAATTGGTAACTTGTTGTATCGTTGGCATATGTTATTTGTTTACATTGACTTCTTCACAAATATAGCATTCATATACTTGTGGCAAAACGAACACTACTCCTTTTGCTTCCTCTCTTTAGCCTACCTACAATCTTTTGAAAACCATCCCATTATACAATTCGTAAATGCCATTTTAATTATTTAGTTTTTTATCTTCTAATTTGTATTTTTGTATACTTGGCTGATAAATAGTTTCAAGTAATAGTGAAAAAATGCCATTATGAAAAACGTTGTAATAGAAGAGACGGACACCACCCCCCGAGTAGATTTTGACTTTGCCAAAGGATTGTTTGAATTCAAAGGACTATCCATTCCTGAGGATACTCAAGGTTTTTACAATCCAATTGTTCAAACCCTAGATCAATACGCTCAAAATCCTACGGCAAAAAAACACAGCCTCACTTTTACTTTTTTATATATCAATACCAGTACTTCGGCGATGGTGTCACGTATTTTAAAGATTTTTGAGACCATTCAGGCCAATGGATTTAAGGTAAATGTAGTTTGGTCTTTTGAGTCAGACGATGAAGATATGAAAGACCTGGGAACTTACTTCAGTTCTTTTACCAATCTCCCTTTTCAGTTTATTCCTCACGAAGAAATTGTCTAAAACGAAAAATAAACACCTTCTATTAAGTTCTTGTTGATAGGCACTGAAGAAGGTGTTACAATGGTTGTTGGCAAATATTTATATCTCTGATCTCCCTCATATCCTAACAATTGCGTGAAAGGTTGTGTTTTGATGTAAAAAATTGAGTTCTTTGCATTTAAATTTGAATGAGATTGTTATGAATAAGGCCGAAGTAGTACCCTATAAAGATGACAACAGCAACAAAAAGGCTCAGGTAGCCAAAATGTTTGATAATATCTCCCCCAAATATGATTTCTTAAATCACTTCTTAAGTCTTGGTATAGACATCCGCTGGCGTAAAAAAGCCATCAAGCTACTCAAACCACATCAACCCGAACACATTTTAGATGTGGCTACCGGAACCGCTGATTTTGCCATTGCCGCGCTTAAAGCCAACCCCAAACGGGTTACTGGTGTAGATATTTCGGCAGGGATGCTCGATGTCGGTCGTGAGAAGCTCAAAAAAAAGGGATTGGACAAAATCATCAATCTGGAACTGGGAGATTCTGAAAAACTGGCTTTTGAAGACAATTATTTTGATGCTGTAATCGTTTCTTTTGGAGTAAGAAACTTTGAAAACCTAGAGAAAGGTATTCAAGATATTTACCGGGTTACCAAACCTGGAGGACAAGTAGTGATTTTAGAGTTTTCTAAACCCACTAAGTTTCCGTTTAAACAAGTATATCATTTTTACTTCAAATATATTTTACCCATAATCGGAAAAGTTGTTTCCAAAGATCAGTCAGCGTATACTTATTTACCCGAATCGGTACAAGCTTTCCCTTATGGCAAAAACTTTGTTGAGATTCTTAATAAAATTGGATTTAATCAAACAAAATGCATACCTCTAACATTTGGAGTAAGCTCAATTTACATTGGTACAAAATAGCTGTATGCTGTTTTTCCCTGACCTTCTTTTTTGCGGGCAATGATACATTTGCCCAAACTAAAAAAAAC
>CALDJV010000128.1 GCA_937899305.1 uncultured Cytophagaceae bacterium | reverse complement strand
AGACTGTGCCAAAGTTCTGAAATGGGAAAGTAATTATTTTCTTATCCCTTAACTGTTTTACCCAGACAAGTTGTTAATTTAAAAAATCTATCCAAGTTGATCCTGAATCATAATAGTTTAATTGCTTTTCCTCCTGAAATTGCTGAACTCAAAAACCTAGAGATACTCAGTTTAGCCGATAATCCTCTCAGATCAATACCTTGGGAAATAGCCAAACTGAATAAGCTACGCTCCATCAACCTTTCAAATACTCAATTGACCACATTTCCTCAAGGGATAAAATTATTAGAAAACCTGGAATTTTTGAACCTCAGTGGTAACCAACTCCAATCAATACCTAGAGTGATTGGACAACTAAAAAATTTGACTATTCTCAAATTAGAAAGGAATCAGCTTAGAACGCTTCCCAGGGAAATCAAAGAACTTAAAAAATTGAAGGAGTTATACATCTACCAAAATGATCTTTCAAGAATTCAGCGATTTTTTATTAAAAGAAGACTTCCCCCTGGTTGTGAAGTGTTTTTCTCGAGACCATCCGCATTCTATGTTTAGTAATGCTGCCTGCTCACTCTATGTTCAGCAAAGCCATTTCAGTAACTTACCCTCATTCTTTGTGGAATGGACTATAAAGATACAGGGACACACAATGCTCAACTTGAACAACTGATACACGAAAAGGTTTTCCCCTCCTAAGCATGAGACTTCCCACCCCAAAGGATTGCATGATTGGTTCAATAAACAATCAACGATTTATGTTAATAGAATATAAAGTGAATTTTTCAGATTTACCTCATGAGGCAGCTATTTGTAAGGTTTTCGAGTGTCATACAGGTCTAAAGTGTGAAATAAACCAAGAGAAAGGCAGTGTTTATACAAACATTGTAGAGTTTGAATTTGCCGCATTTGATGAATGGAAAGCAAATCTTTGTTTTTTTGTTGGATACTCGACATTAGGGTATTTATTATCCACCTTTCTGATCACATTGAAAAAAATGGGTGGCACCATATTCAATGAGCCAGATTTCCCTGAATGGGCATACCTTAAATATGAAGAAGCAAAAGATGAAAGCGGCTTTGTTTTATTGTATTGAAAATCCGGCTACTCGTTTAGAGGCGGGTAACTTTGATCCTATTTCGAGCAAGATAAAAAAACAAAAATTGTATTTTCTGAATTTTGAGAATCAAGCGTTTTTTTCTGTTTGATTTCCACCTTGCCAGCAAAAATTTCCTAGTTTGTATTCATCGCAACAATTTCAAAAGCGTGCCTTCATTTTTTAAAGGTACAGGTAGATAAGTAGGTGTCAGTGAGGATTCACCTTTAATCCCATCATTTTGAAAGTAATGGAAGAGATGATGATATTTCGTCAAAAAGGAAAAATGACTCATGCTTTAAAAGTAAAAATACTCAATATTATTGAGCGTTTACCCCAAGCAAATACCCTAACTAAATCTCAATATCGACAGTTAAAATTTTTCTGTGATGAGACCATGCAAATACTGAAGGATAATGTTTGGGAATTAGAGGTATTCACTGAATTTGAATTGACGACTACTGAAAGTGGTAACTTTGCAATAGTGATAAAACTACCTCTAAAAAATCATAGAATTGAAAAGTTTATCAAAGCCAATTTATATCATCATACCCACAAAGAACACTTGGTATTTCTTCGCAGAGATTTAATTCAATATTGGGCAATGAAGCCAGAGGCAAGAATGAAAATAGTTGACCATTCATCGGACGAAGAAATTTGTGAAAAGCTTCGTTGGATTAGGCTGGCAAAACTTTCTAGTGATCCGATAGAACCCACAGTCCAGAAAATTAATTATGATACTTCGCTACTTGCCTTAAAATTTCATCTTAATTTTTAGGTAATAATGTGAAATATAGAGATAACTTGTTAGTGTTAAGGTTTTAAACAGAAAAAAGGAGCTATGTGATAAAAATTGACATTTAATAGTTAATGAGATCTTTATTAGCATCAGCTTCCCAACCTTTGTCTATAGAAATTGCTTGCGGCTATTCCCTTGTTTTTTATAGAACGGCCAACAAAAGTACTCCCAAGAAAGGAGTTCGCGAATGAGAGGCCACATTCATGTACCATAATTGAATTAATCAATGACCGAAGCAACCATCCAACATCAAGGAGTTTTGACCCAAGCTCAAAAATTGGCCTACCTCAGGCAATTAGAAGCAAATATTTCTCAAAATAAACTATCCATTTCAAATGCCAAGAAACTATTTTTACTCGGAGAGGAATTACTGGAAATATTCAAAACTGACTATGAGTTTAATGGGCAAGTTGCGGAATGTAACATTTTACTACGCCCAGAGAAAGCAAAAATGGCACTGAAATTTCCTATATATGATGGTTCTGAAAAGTTTGTTCAAAGGATCAAGCAGATTGTAGCGAAACGCGATGAGAAGTTTGAAAATTATCGTAAAATATGGTTGCGTAACTGTATAGAATATCATAACCGACATTTGATGGCTGACTATCCTCCACTCCATGAAATTTTGTTCCATTTAAGATGGATGAGATTGGTGCAAACAGTTTGCAATGATATTTCATATGAATTGATTCCCTCAAATACCATCTCCTCTTTCTTTGTGGTTAAAATGCGCCTCATTTATGCATAAAAAAAATGGCGTACTTACTGGCGTAAGCCTCCCAGCTTGAATCCATCACAGCAAATTCAGGAGCATGCCCTTATTTTTTGAGGAATGAACCCGCTTACTACAGGAAGGTATCTCAGGTGACCCATCACCAGGTTATTTGGAGGAGAAACAACTTGCTTATTTTTTAACTTTCAAGTTTCAATATAGTTGTTTTAAGAGTAGGTATTCTTTTACACTTGAGGTTATACACTCTACGCGAATTGCAGCCCATTTTTAATAAAATAGTGAATGAGCTATGCTAATGTTTATGCTTAATAAAACGCTATGAATAATATTCCCAAAGAAATAGAAGAAAAGTTCTTTCATCATTTTTATTCTTCCAAACAACGAGAAGCCGCAATTGCCATCAAAATGGCAGAGGAATACCCCATCTTCAAACCTTATTTAGAACGTTTTTTTACCCTATGTAGGTATTTTATGAAATTAGAACCTGGCAAACTAGATGATGTACATTTTGTGATGCTTCACACCAAAAATCTGTATCGTAAGTATGCCGGAACCAGTGGAAAAACACCAAATATACCTCCAGAAATAGCCTTATTGCAAAACTTAGAAACGTTGGCCTTGGAAAGTAGCCACATTGGGGCAATCCCAAAAGAAATTCGTCAGCTAAAAAAGCTTCAAAGCATTTACTTTCAAAGTTGTTCCTATGTGCCCACTTCACAGGATATTTTGCATCTAAACAATGTCAAACGTATTTGTTTTGCAATAGGATCACTTGATACGCTACCCAGAGAGATATCTGAGCTAGATAAGTTGCAATGCTTAAAAATAAACAAGAATGAATTTCATCAAATTCCGCAAGCAATCCTGAAATTGCGGCATCTGCAAGAACTGGATTTATCTGAAAACCGACTTACCAGCATTCCATCCGAAATCGGTCAATTAACAAATTTACGAGAATTAAATCTAGCTGGTAACAGCATACAATCTATCCCTCCTGAAATCGGTCAATTAACACAGTTGAGGTCCCTGATTTTAAGCGGTAATCAAATTAAATCATTACCCAAAGAAATATGGAATTTAAAAGAGCTGGACTCATTACATCTATCAAACAATCATTTAACAAGGCTTTCATCTGATATAGCAAACTTTCAAAAGTTATATTTTTTAGACTTGTCATTCAATCACATTACCGAAATACCAAAAGAAATCGGAAAATTGATTGCTTTGAAGAGATTGAATCTACAGAGAAATCAGATGAAAGCTTTGCCAGTAGAAATAGGCCAACTAAAAGCCTTGACAAATCTTGAAATTAAAGAGAATCAACTTACTCATATTCCTGAAGAAATTAGTGAATTGAAACAATTAGATTGGCTGGATTTGGAAGGTAATCAGCTAAAAAAACTTCCTAAGGAAATGCAAAAACTAGAGTCTTTGCAAATGGTCTTCCTTGGTAACAATAAGTTTGGTTATCTACAACGTTTTTTGATAAGGAAGAGGTTATCTCGCTGCTTAGGCTTAAGTTTTAAAGTGTATTAAGACATCCCTAGCAGCTAATCGTTATTGGAATGTGGCTAATGAAAAAACCAAGAAGCATTGATTTTTACTATTCTATTTGTGCTTTGGTTAGTCCTGTAGCTTTGATAATATCCTCCGTAGAAAAGCCTGCTCTTTTCATATTGAGTACTACCTGTACTCTTTCTTTTTCAATTCCTTTTTCGATTCCTTCTTTGTACAGAGGATCTTTTTTTATATCATAGGTAATGGCCATATCTTTTAAAGTTTGTTGGGTAACTAAGGTTAAGTTACGAAGTCTTGCTAACGTTAGCAAAATCAAATATTTTCCCTACCATTACAAATTCAACCAATAGCTCAGCTTCACAACCAAGGCCCTGGTTTTGGGCAGAAAGCTGTTCGCGAAGTAGTTGTCGGTATATACAATAAACAAGTCGGACATTGGCTGATAACGCCACTGAAAACGACTATTGATGTTGAGATTGTCGGATTGGGTATTGTACTGCAAAAAGGTAGTCCAAAACATGTTGTTGGAGAAATTGATCTCAATGACTGGACTGATCAAAGTCAAGTTGGTAGTTCCAAAATCTCCTGGCAATACCACGTCATTTTGGGTCACATTGACTCCAAAGTTTCCCCAAGGTTGTTTTCTTAGTCTAAGCCCTCCCCCGTAAGACAACCGCCGACCATTGTAAAAGCTTCCGTATCGCACAAATAAATTCACCGACAGTATTTTACGATTGTCGGAGTCAAAATTGATGCTTCCTGAACCAAAGGTGTAACCTTTGGCGGGTAAAAACTCATCTCCCCCAATCAAATCTAACTTAAATGGCAGCACTACATCGGTCATAAAAGCGCCAAAACGGATGCTACTCCGGTTTTTGAAGTTCAGTTCATACTGCAACTGGGTTCTTTGCTCACCAAATCCCCGACCCAGATTGTAATACATTTCGTGGCGCCAACGCGGCCCATGGGAATTCAAGATGCCACTTTTGGGATAAAAAGTATAATTGGTAAAATACAAAACCCTTTGATAACCAATCCTAACCGTGGTGTCTCGTTCCACATCATAATTGTTGAGACGAGGAATAAAACCGAGTTCGGCAATGTAATTGGTCTGGATGATGTCGGTGGCTACCAAGGCAGCTAAATTTCGGGTACGGTAAAACAAAAATGCGCCATAGTTTCCATTGTCTTGTTTTTTGTCGGGGTTAAAAGATTGAAAACCACGAACTGCTCCCCGCCAACGCCCGTCTTGAGACAAATATTTGAACTCCAAACCTGCCACTCGATTGTAGTCACCAGTAAGCATTTCGGTACCATTGAAAGCTTGGCGATTTACAAAAATGGCATCTATGCTTGATCGTTTCAGCACCCGATGCTGTACTGCAGCCACAAAGTTATTTTGTCCTAAACTGTCTACTTCTCCTTCCGGTCGGGTTTGCACGTCCATTACCCCAACCCGCAACGCATTGGTCAGGTTTCCCGAAAGTCGAGCTCCAAACAATATCGGCACCGGCGAACCATCCTTGAGCCCTACCCTACGCGAGAAAAAAGGGCGGGCCTCTCTCGATCCCATCCTTCCAAACAAATCACTATTTTCAAGGAAAAAGTTACGCCTTTCGGGGAAAAACAAGCTAAATCGACTCAGGTTGGTTACTTGCTGGTCAACGTCTACCTGAGAAAAATCAGGGTTGAACGTAAGGTCCAGGTTGAGGGTAGAGGTCACTGCGATTTTGGCATCGGCTCCAGCATTTCCCGAAGTACTGATTGACCCATCTCCATCTTCAAAGTCTTGGTTGGCGTTTCCGGTAATGTAAGGAATCAACACGATGTTGCCTTTCACTCTTTTGGGGGGCTGATCCCACTTCAGGCTTCCGGTAAAACCCAAATCGGTGGGTTGAAATTGCAATGGTACCTTGGCCCATACCGAATACACATTGCGTTGCATATCGTTACGGATAATGTTTATCCCCCATTTGCTGATGTCTTCGCTGTAGCGTAAAGACTTGAAAGGAATGGCCATTTCGGCTACCCAACGATCTTCATAAATTTGTACTCTCGAGTACCACTTGGCATCCCACTCGAAGGCGGTTTGATTGACCACCGTCAACCCTTCCATTTGAGCTCCTCCTGCGTTGACTCCAAACAAGAAACCATTGTTGTGTTGGTTCATGGGGTCAAACAAGATGGCTACCCCATCGCTGCTCCAGTGGCCTACATCACGCTTGAGGGTTTGGATCACTGGCCTTTTGTTAATGTAACACACTGCGCTGACGTATAAGAAATTTTCGTCATATAATAAACGAACTTCGGTTTTGGCATCGGCCAGGCCAACATCGGTGGGCCATTTTCGATTAAAATTGCGGGCCACGGTAGTTTGCTGCCACGCTGCTTCATCAATTTTTCCGTCAATTTTCACCTTACCTGAAGTCTTTGAAATACCTACCTGATATGTTTCCTGATTGTCTTTAGGATCGGCCCATGCTGCTGACACCAAAAACAACAGCAATCCCATTCCGATTTGGAGGGCTTTATACATCATAAATATGAGGGTTTATTACCTTATGTTAAATACCATACTACTAGACATTTTTCGGTTGTGGAGACACAAACCGAGGCGGCCGCGCCGTTGGCCGTGTACCCACGGCCAACTTGGGCTAAAATGTCCAGTAGTATGGTTAAATACTCTAGATTCCAATGATACTTATTTTAGAAAACTTTAAAATAAACCAATAAGATTAGTCTATGGCGTTAAAAATATGTTAAGGGGTATTTTTTTAGATAAACAACCATAAAAAGAAGGATGAACTACAAATTCACCCTTCAACCCATCGCTTATTCTACCACCATCACATGATGGGCCTCGGCTACAGTTGGTGGCTCTAGGCGGTTCAAAAACTTCTCAATCACCGATTCCTTGATGACTACTTCTCGTTGTCGGTTTTGCTGCAGCACTACCGAAAGCGGCTTGGGCAAATACACAATGGTCACCTTGGCCCGGTACTGAGTAAACAAATCAATCAGTTTTTTCCGGATTTGTCGGTTTACATTGGTGGCGTTCCATACAAAAGGCTGCTGTTTGCGCAAATAGCTCTTGGCCTGTTCTTGAGCCGCCTGAATGACCTTACCCTGATTGCCATTAAAAGAAATATTCAAATCATCCCGGATGTTGTCTAACGATACTACGGGCAAATCAGATGCATTTTCGGCAATCCAGGTATCTTTGCCTGTACCTGGTAAACCACACATCAGGTATACTTCAGCCCGGGTATCATCGTAAATAGGAGCATCAGGATACACTTCCTTTTTCTGAAAATACAAAAACCGAGTATGCGGGCTGGCAAAATGACGCGCTCCCCCATAACATTGCTGCTCTTTGCAAAATTCGGCAAAATAAGCTACCTGATCTATCTTTTCCTCCTGAGTAGCAGTAATCCGCCCTCGCATGTCGGCTTCGGCTACCCAACTCAGCCACGCTGTATTTACTGATAAACTGGCCTGTATCACCGCTTTTTCGGGATTGGATTTACTCCAAAACCAAATGGGCAAGCCATGGTATCGTACCAAGTTACAAATCTCCTCCTTCACATAATCAGGCCACGACAAGTCAGCCAACTGCAAGCGAGTACGTTGGGCACCTTTTACGGCATGGCGGGGCGAAGAAATTCTTACTTGGTCACTGCCAGCTATTTTCTCTATCACTGTACACTCTGGTTTAGAGATATCGTGCATCAGGCAAGCGGTAAACAAAATGGTTCGAGTGAGGGCATCGGCCTGTTGCCAGCCTTCCAGCTTAAACATTTCTTCTACTACCATTTTGGTATGAATGCCCACATTGCCTTCGGCGTGGTATTCGGGATCTTGTGGGCACTCGTACAGCTCCTGAAGCCAGTCAAAATGCTCTACCAACAAGTCCCAATCATAGGGGATTTTCAGAGATAATATATCTTCAGTTTTAAATTGTTTCATCGTCTTTTAATTAAAAGGTCGTTTCGACTTTTAAGTTTAACCATCATTTTTTTGTTTCTTCTGGGCCTGTTGAATCCACTCATGCTCGAGTGGGTTACGCTTCCAATTTCGGGTCCAGTGGGCATCAGTTTGTACATGGTTGGCCCTCACCCACTTGAAAACCTGCTCTCCAAAATCGTCCGTCATAAAAGCAGTCGCAGGCCTTACCACTACTCCTTCTTTGGGTACTTCCTGGTCCACCTCCAGGCTCTCCAATTCGCTAGACTCCAGCATCAGTTCGTCAATCAGGGTTTCTAGTGCTTCCTCAGAATTTACGGTACCCTCAAACAGTACCGGAGCCAGCGGTAAATTCATCAACTCGGTCCATAATATAACTTGATCCCAAGCAAGCCACAACTCCCCTTGACGAATGCCAAACACGTAAAAGTATTGTTGCAACCCAGTATAGCCGATCGAGTGGGTCGCAAACAAACTCTCCCCAAAAACCTCCAAGTCGTCTAACTGGTAGTGGAGCTGATTCCAATACTCCCACAAATAACTCGACCAAGGGTTTTGAGTAGGAGCCGCATGCGATCGGGCAAACACCCCCAGTTGGTTTAAACAGGTATTTTCACCATCCAGCTTTTCGGTAATGATGATGGGGCACCCAATGACACCCTCTATTGTTGATGCAATTTTATCATCACTGCTTGCCCCCGGTGACCAAGGCAAATGATAGGTTCGTGGATATTTTTTTGAATCCATGATATTGATATTTAATGGCCATAGGCACCCATAATGCTCTATTGCCATATAATGATGTATTACATCATCAAGCGACAGCACGGGTCATTACAATTTATCTTAAATTGTGGGCCAACTAATAAATAAGAAAAAATAAATAGAGATTTGGATTAGTCGATATATTTGCTAATCGATGATCTAGAAAGGCGATATGTGATATGAGGTATTACAAGACCGTAAGTGTTTTGAAAGTACTCCAAAATTATTGAATTACTTCAGATTTTAAATCATATACAGGAAGTATTACGGTAAAACAGCTTCCAATGTTCTTTCTACTCTGCACTTTTATTTCTCCCCCCAATAATTCTACAATTCGTTTGGCAATGGCCAACCCCAATCCATTTCCCTGAAACCGACGCTCAATACCGCTACTTTCTTGTTTGAAAGGCTCAAAAATTTCATCCAGATAACGTTCTTCAATCCCCACCCCGGTGTCTATTACCTCAATCATCAAGTGCTTATTTTTGTCGCTCACTCTCAATGTGACTCCTCCTTTTTCAGTAAATTTAATGGCATTGCCCAGTAAATTATTCAGTACTTGCTCTAACAAGCTGGCATCAACGTAGGCATCGACGCTATCCAAGTCGAACTCAATGTTAAGATAAATATTCTGATTAATTGCCAGTACTTCCAGTGATTGTACCAAGCTTTTGATCAATCGAGTAATTTCTATTTTCTCAATAGACACATCCAACCGATTGGCTTCAATGCGTGACAAGTCCAAAATTCCATTGATGGTATTGAGCAAGCGATTTCCACTTTGACGAATCAGGCTGGCATAATGCTGCATCGCTTCGTTTTCGGACTCCATCTCTATGAGCTGAACAATACCCAAAATACCATTTAAAGGGGTGCGTATCTCGTGGCTCATATTGGCCAAAAAATTGGACTTGAGGGTATTCGCTTCCTCAGCTTTTTCCTTGGCTACAATCAACTGTTGTTCGGCGTTCTTTCTTTCGGTAATGTCAAAACGAATGAACAAATATTTGTAAGGGTCGTGCCCCTCGTCTTTGTATAAAAATGGTACAATGGTTACATCTACCCAATAATAAGAACCGTCTTTGGCTTTGTTTTGTATTTCTCCTCTCCATAGTTTCCCTTTCCGAACGGTGCGCCACATTTCCTGAAAAAAACTACGGGGATGATAACCAGAATTGATTACACTCAATTTTTGACCAATCAATTCTGATTCTTCAAACTTGGACACCCGACAAAAAGCCTCGTTGGCATGGGTAACGTAGCCTTCTCGATCGGTAATTGTAATCAAAGCGGCCTGATCAATGGCAAACTGTTGGTGCTGAAGCTCATTAATCAATTGAGAAAGGTACTTTTCGTGGGCCTTGTACTCGGTAATATCAGTATGAATACTCAAGTATTTCTTCTTATGAGCAGTCGTGTCATACATTGCCCTTACCGAAAGGCGATTCCAAAAGTCAATGCCATCTTTGCGTGTGCTCAACAGCTCTTCCTCCAATAACAGGTTTTTGGCCATGCCCTGGATTATCTTTTGTACCGAAGCAGGGTTGGTTTCCTTGCCTTGCAATACTTTGACCATGGCTTGGCCTTTGATCTCCGCCAATTGATACCCAGTCACTTTGGAAAAACTATCATTTACCCATTCTATTTTTCCAGATTCATCCGTAATAATGACAAAATCATTGATATGTTTGACCACAAAAGACAATCGGTCATGGGTAATGTTTTTTTGAAATTGTTCGGTAATGTCTTCAAAACTTAAAATGAGGTTGGGCTGTTGAAAACGATCTTTTACTAGCGAGGCTTTGACTTCCATTACTTTTTCAGACTTGTCGGGTTGCTGCCAAAAAAGTATATCATTGAAGTTTTTTTGAACTTGAAATGCATACCTGATAAAGGTAAATAAATGTCGCCATTCTCGAGCAGCGTTGTTCCAAAGCTTGTTTAGATTTCGGTTTATCAACAGGTTGCGATCTTTTTGCACCCAACTGCAAAAAGCATCATTGGCCAATAAAATATTGAGTTCTGAGTCAATGATTAAAATTCCAGTATGGTCCGATTGTAAATAAACACTGCCCACCAAATAAGCTAATTCTTGGTGGTGGCTTTTGTGGGGCAAAGGTGAGATAGTTGGGGCAGCAGCATTCTCTACGATTTTAGCCAAGTGAGGCTTCAAATCTACTCCAGAAGCTTTGGAAAGTTTTTCAATCAATTCATTAATATCCACATCCATCAGGGCAAGCGTTGTTCAATATTATAACTGCCTAAACAACCTCTTCATTGTTTAGGCAGTGTAGTGGGTAGTCGTCAATAGTTAACTAAAGTATCGGAAATCGTGGTTGTTGGGCAACTGGATCAAAAACTCGTACATCAAGTTGATGACCTGCTCCACATCCTCTTTAGAAACCGTCTCGACTGTGGTATGCATGTACTTCAGCGGCAAAGAAATGAGCGCTGAAGCTACTCCTGCATTCGAATAAGCAAACGCATCGGTATCAGTACCAGTACTACGCGAAGAAGCCATTCGTTGAAACGGAATATCCTTTTGTTCTGCCACCTGAATAATCATATCCAATACATTGAACTGCACTGCAGGTGCATAGCTCAATACAGGACCTCCTCCCGCACGAATATCCCCTTCTTTTACTTTTTTGTACAACGGAGATTGGGTATCATGACATACGTCGGTTACAATGGCCAAGTCAGGCTTGATCCGATGGGCCATCATTTCAGCTCCTCTCAGACCAATTTCTTCTTGCACACTATTGGTAATATACAAGCCAAACTCAGGTTTCTTGCCGTTTTCGTGTAATCGTCGGGCTACTTCTGCAATCATATACCCCCCAATGCGGTTGTCAAGCGCACGGCCTACATAATATCGGTCGTTTAGCTCCATGAGTTCGTCTTCAAAAGTAACTACCGAACCTACGTGGATTCCTAACTCATATATTTCGTCTTTACTAGCACAACCACAATCGATCACCAAATTCTTGATTTCGGCTTTGGGTTCCGTTTTTTCTCCTATTCGGGTGTGAATCGCGGGCCAGCCAAATACCCCTTTTACCACTCCTTTTTTGGTATGAATATTCACCCGCATGGAAGGAGCGATGACTGGATCGGAACCACCATTACGGATGACATAAATGTATCCATCTTCGGTAATATAGTTCACATACCAGGATATTTCATCGGCGTGGGCTTCAATTACTACTTTATAGGGGGCATCAGGATTGATCACTCCTGCTACCGATCCATAAGTATCTACGATGTAGTCGTCTACATATGGCTTGATGTATTCTAACCAAATTTTTTGGCCAGAGCTCTCAAAACCAGTAGGAGAAGCATTATTCAAATACTTTTCTAAAAACTCTCGATTTGTCATTCAATTAAAAGTTTGAATTATGGTTTTAGATCTTATTTTAAAATGATTGCTCGCTTTGATTAACCAAAACAAAATTTAAACAAGGTCTTACTAACTAGTGCTCTGGGGCTTAAATAAATTATGAATTAAAATGTTATATTTGTA
>CALDJV010000127.1 GCA_937899305.1 uncultured Cytophagaceae bacterium | reverse complement strand
TGTAGCGAAGAGGGATAAAACTAAATCGGACAGTTATTGCGAACGCGTTACTAAACTAACAATCAATATACCTTACCGCAACATGGCTTTCCAAGTACCTTTCAAATAGTTGTATTTGAGCGTGCTTGGCAGGGCTTTCCACCAATATTTATTGAGCTCTACTGCAAAAGAGGGTTGCATGTAGCAATTGATTACACAACCTTCACATTCGGGCAAGCGACCTTCTAATGCTACCAAGCGTTGTACTTTTTCGGACTGATAGAGCTGATACAAATTGTTTTCAATGGGAACTTCTTCTAACCCCAGATGATAGCAAGGCAATACCAGTTGATTGTGGGGCGAAATCACCAAGGTAGTACTTCCTGCTTTGCATACTGGGCGGTCAATGTGATTGCCTCCATCTTGCCTTAAAGCAATAAAGCCTTCATTGAGATAAACATACTTCTTCCGGCTCCAGTATTTGAGTGCTTTCAGGCTTTGAGGACTGAGCTGCAAACCAGTTTCTACTTCATTGTAATCAAATACCGGGTTGAGAATCAAAACCAGGCGATTGGGAAGGCAAATTTCTTCGTATACTTGCTCAATTTGCGCCACGTTGTGTTCAAATACGGTAAATAAAATATCTGGCCGTTCGCCTAACTTTTGGGCTACTTGGATAGACTCCATCACAAAATCGTAACAAGCCACTCCGCGCCCTCGATCGTGCTCTTCTTTGTGGGGCGAGTCCAGCGAAAGGTGTAACATGTCTATCTTACCCTGGAGTTTTTCGGCTTGCTTGGGGTACAGCAGGCCATTGGTGGTTACCGTAGTGATGAACCCCAGGCCTCGAGCCATTTCTAACAACTCGGGTAATTGACGATGGAGTAGGGGCTCGCCTCCGGTAAAGTCAATGACTTTGACCCCCAAACGCTTCAAATCCTGCATATTGCGTTGGGCGTTTTCCAGCGTAACATAAGGAGAAGGACGTTCCCAAATGTCGCAAAACCCGCAACGGGCATTGCAACGATAGGTAACGTAGTAATTACACAATACAGGTTTTTTTCTGAGGCGCATGGGGTATAGTGTGACTTGTTGTATAAATCTGGGAGCAGTAATTCCGAATAAATAAGCCAGAAAAGGGATACATAGTTTAAAAATACCGAATTTATAAATTGCTTGATTCAAGCGGTACCAAAACTAACTAATTTTTCATTGGTCGCTTGGGTGATCTTCCGGTAGTAAAATTCATCGATTTGTTTGGAGGCATTGAATTCAAGTTCGTATTCTTGAGCATCTTTTATCCATAATTCAATTCTATTATCCCCATGGTTGGGTGCGCTGTCTTTCCAATCAAAATCTTCTACATAAATACTCATTTCATCTTCTGGGTTGGCAATGAAAACCAAGTCTTGGCTGGAAAAATCAGTGAAATTTGAGATATCGGCCCGAATTGGGATTTTGAGATCAGTAAAATCAATGCCCTTCAATGCGGGAATGGTTTTAGCCTTGTGATCGGTTACAATCGTACCATCGATGAAGTACGAAGGATCGGCAAAATATTCAGTGAGTACTTGATGGAAAGCCACTGCCGCCTTTTCGTAACCCCCAAATTGAGCGTAAGCTTCTGGTGAGAAGACTAAACGAACGTATGAGGATTGACGGGGCTTCCCTTTAATTTGATAACCAGTAGGTTGAGTATAAAACTCGGTGTGTTCTTGATATTTCCAATGCCTTTCTTCGTCGTGAAAACCAATAAGAAAATTGGTGAGTTCTTTGATTTCTTTTGTATTCAGATGAAACAATCCTTTTGTTACCATAAATGACAATAACTCCGCAAAAGCTTGTCGAGATATTGCTATGCCAGTTTTGTAAGGTAGGTATAAATCACAGTAGAAATTTTCTGATTTAGATGTTATAGTTAACCAGAAAATAGCTTGAGATTTTTCTGACCTGGAGGTTGGGTTGTAAAAAAAGATTTTTTCATAAAGAGTCGGGTCTAATAAAATTTTATTCAATTGTGTGGCATCTTTCATTTTGAATTGGATCAATCTCGAAGGGTAGGTGTTTTCGAACTTTGCAGTTGATTCATACCACTGGGCAAAATTATCTACCTCAAACTCATACAGAAATTTTTTGTTTGATCCAATGCACAAAGAATGATACAGTTTTCGGATGATTTCAATGGCTTCGTCAATGGTATAATCATCCCTCATCATTTTATAAATCCAATGTGTAGTGCCCATTTTGAATAAGAATATTTTTTCGTGAAAATAAATTGATGTATTTAAAAGTCTGACCCTGATAATGGGTGATACACAAAAATAGTCGATAAATACCTACAAGTCCGCTATCTCTGCCACTACAAAAGTACTGCCTCCTACAAAAATAACCTCATCAGCGGAAGCCTGGTTTTGGGCTTGTTGGTAAGCTTCGTTGACCGATCCAAATACTTCGCCTTGAAGTTGATGTTTATGGGCTTCGGTCTGGAGCTGGTGGGCCTCCATAGCGCGGGGAATTTGCGGAGCGCAAAAATAGTAAGTGGCATCGCGAGGAAACAAGGGCAATATCTTATCCAGTTTTTTATCGTTGACGGTGCCCAAGACAATGTGCAAATGCGGATAGGAAAGCTGTTTTAATTGGCCAATGACCTGGCCCAGACCAGCTTCATTGTGCGCGGTATCGCATACTGTAAAAGGAGTTTGTTGTAAAATTTGCCAACGGCCTTTGAGTTGGGTAAGCGCGGTGGTATTGGTAAACCCTTGCTGAATATGGTGTTTACTAATTTGCCAATTTTTTTGTTGGAGTAACTCGATCACTTTCAAAACTCCAGGGAGATTTTTGGCTTGATAAGCACCCTTGAGCGACATTTCGAGAGGGGGCAAAAATGAGACCTTCTGATGGGTAATTCGAACAAGCCCTTGAGTGATGTCTTCCCAATGAGCCGTATAATCATCTTGGGCAAAAAACAAAGGAGTAGCCAGCGCCTGACTTTTTTGTTCAAATACTGGAGTGGTTTCGGGTTGGCGTTCTCCAATGACTACAGGCACTCGAGGCTTGATGATGCCCGCTTTTTCACCCGCGATTAGCTCCAGGGTATCGCCCAAAAACTGCTGATGATCGTAGCTGATATTGGTAATGAGGCCTACTTCGGGGGTAATGATGTTGGTGGCATCGAGGCGCCCTCCCAAGCCCACCTCGATGACGGCAATGTCTACTTTTTGCTGAGCAAAATATTGAAAAGCCATCGCCACCGTGATCTCAAAAAAGGAGGGAAGCCAGCCCTCAATATTGGATTGGTGGGTTTGTACAAACTCTACCACTTGTGTAGGGTCCATTTCTTGGCCATTTACCCGAATGCGCTCGGTAAAAGATTTGAGATGAGGTGAGGTGTACAAACCCACTTTGTAACCTGCTGCTTGCAAAACTGCGGCTAGCAAGTGCGAACTACTGCCTTTGCCATTGGTACCCGCTATGTGGACACTGGGGTAGTCATTTTGAGGATTGCCCAACAGCTCACAAAAGCGAGCGATGTTACTCAGGTCATACTTGAAAGCCGCCCCACCTACTTTCTGAAACATAGGCAATCGGCGATACAAATAATCCAGCGTTTCGGGGTAATTTGTGGGTGTCTCGGTCATTTATTGATGGGTGATTACTACTTTAAGAGTTCCCCTGGTTCTTGGTTGGGGTTCTTTGCTAGGGTCTTGAAGTTTAAAAAGCGCCGATTTCTTTATTTGCTTCTCGTATAGGCTAATAATGCTTTTACTAATAGAAGGGCTTGATCCTTTGATAGACTCTATTTGACCATCATCGTTTACAAAAATGACAAATGTAATGGTGCCTCGTACATCAGATTTGTCATTGATTTTAGGGTACCTTTGCCAAGTCCAGCCCGACAGTTGCAAGTTGGGGTCGTTGCCTGCTCCACCATTACCATTATACAAGGCTTTGTTGTTAACTGTACCGTTGGGACTTCCTTTGTCTCCAGCTTTGTTTTTGTCGTCGCCCTTTTGGCCATTGTTGCTTTCACCTTGTTTGCCGCCCGTGTTTTGAGTGTTGGTATTGTTGGTGGTTTTGATCTTTTTACGGGTGTTTTTTTTCTTCTCTTTGCGGTCTTGCTTGCCCGCATTGGCTTGAATATTTGATTGATCAGAAGTAGTAATGTTTTTGGAAGATTCGCTGGGTGTGGTAATGCTAGGGTTGACGGCATCAATCGGAATTTTGGACGAATTGCTTCCTGTATTATCTCGTCCACGCACTACTTCCATTCCAAAACCAATTTCTTCTTTTTTCTTTTCTTTTTCCTCTCGTTCACTGATTTTGAGCGCGGCCAGTAAAATGACTACAATGAGGTGTAGCGAAATGGTGAATAGCCAGGCCATAAAACGACGATTCTTCCCTTCTTTTTCTTTGTAGGGAACCTCGTTGGTCAATCTTCTGGGTTGTTTTTTAGCCATAGTTTATTTAGTTTTTTAGTCCACAGTCGACGGTCAATAGTCCATAGTTTTTTTAGTTGGTAGCAATTAAATGAAAAGTGAAAAACGTAAAATGAAAAATGATACGTCGCTTTGCGCAACAATTTAACAATACAACAATAAGCCGTAGGCGAAACAATAGAAATATTATCAAATTTGCGAAAACAAGAATGTAATTGTCGCCTCGCGCAACCATTTAGCCATCAGCCGAAGGCGGAACAATGTAACAATAGAAATAAATCATCGCCTCGCGCAACCATTTAACAATAGAGCAATAAGCGAAGCGGAACAATAGACATAAATCATTTTTACTATTCCACCGTTTCTGCATCAGTCGCAATAGCCAGCTTGGCGCCCAACTTGTTGGCAACTGCGGCCACTTTTACCAAATATTCCACCGCCACCGTTTTATCAATGTTTAGGACTACTTTGGGGTTTTCAATATCGGCTATTTTTTGCTTGAGTACCGTTTCTATTTCTTCCAGTTTAACGGCTTGGTCGTTGATATAGTATTCCAATTTTTTAGTAATGGTGATTTCCAGTTGTTTGGCAATCAACGATTTGGATACTTTGGTAGAAGGGAGCTCCACGGGCACTGCCGAAGGAGTGACAAACGAAGAAGTCAGCATAAAGAAAATCAACAACAAAAAGATGATGTCGGTAAGTGATGCCAGACTAAATGTAGTAGAGATTTTATTTTTGGATTGTAAATTCATAAGTCAATGGTCAATGGTTTGAATTTTAACTTGGTTCCTGGAGCAAATCCATAAAGTCCATAGATACATATTCCATTTGGTGTACCACTTTCTGAATCCTGGTCATGAGGTAGTTATAACTCACATTGGCCAAAATTCCCACAATCAAACCCCCAGCAGTAGTGAGCAAAGCCGTGTAGATGCCTTGTGACAGTGTTTGAGGGCTTACCGTACTCTCTTGGGAAATTTTGATGAAGGCACCAATCATCCCCACTACTGTACCCAGAAACCCTACCATTGGAGCCGAACCGGCAATGGTGGCCAACAAAGATAGGTTTTTTTCCAGACGATACAGCTCAATTTTACCTACATACTCAATCGAGGTTTCAATGTTTTTGAGGGAGCTTCCTACTCGGCTTAGGCCTTTTTCTATCATGCGGGCTACTGGAGTTTTTTTGCGTCGGCAAATTACTCGAGCCCCTTCGATATCGCCTTCAAGTACCTTCTTTTTGATGGCTTTCATAAAACTTGCCGGATTTCGGCTGGCACTTTGAATGACCGCCATGCGCTCAATAAAGATATACAAGGCAATCACCGAAAGTAAGAGCAGGGGGTAAATCCAAACTCCGGCCTGGAAAATGAGTTCCAACACTGAGATGTTTGGAGACTTATCAGCTAATAATATTGTATTTAATATCATGGTGTCCTTTTAGTAAGTGTGACGGTCATTTTTCTGAGGTTAGGAACAACTCCTAAGATCGCTGGTTATCAAACAATTGGCAAAATAAGTGGCTTTTGGGAGAATTTCAAGTGAATGGCAAGTGAGATTGAGATTTACTTTCCTATTTCAAATGTTTGGAAGCCACCCAGCCTTGAAAAATAATGTGAGAAGGGCTGAGGTAAATCACCTTTGACCTGCCTTCTTCTTGCTCAATCACGGTTACTCGATCGCCTTTGACTAAATAAGGCGTACTTTGATTGATGGTTTCAGTTGGTTCTTGTTGCAAATAGGTTTTGGCCACATTTACTTTTTTGAGTGTGACCGAGGGGTTATTTTTATTGGCAAGCGTATAAACGGGATTTTGGGAAGTTGCTTTACAATAAGGCCTGAGCAAATGGTAAGGAACCACAATGGTGGGCGAAGGGGCAATGCAGTTGATACGGGCTACCTCAAACTGACTGTTGCCAATGACTAGTCCCACTTCGTCAAAATAAAAGTGAAAAGGGGTGGGATTGCTAAAAATATTTGCCCCATTATCGATCTGAAATTTAAAATCCTTGAAATCCGAAACTGTATACCCAGACGAACGGCAATGATTTTTTCTGGGGTGATCATCAGGGCAGTATTTTTTGGCTCGATGGCGTAGGGTAGCCAGCAGCATTTTACGAATCCATTGTTGTCCCGCAGGGGTCAAGAAATCACTGAGCTTGTTCCAACGTCGTCCATTTTTTAAGTTATACACCATCGGGATGAGGTAAGGATAGTTAGAAGTCACGCTGTTGGTCACTTTACGTCCTCCTTCGGGACTCACTGTTTTGAGAATGCATAAGAGTCCCTGCCCATTGTAGCCTACTTCTACCGAGACATAGGCCAATGCTCGATCATTTTGGCCCTGTATGGCTTGTTCAAGCTGAGCCGCAATTACGTTTTCGGGCGCATTTCGTAGGGCAATGATAAACTCGGCCTCATTGGGAGCTTCCTGAAAAATGTCTAGTAATAACTGACGATGACCGAAAGTTTGGTTGAGTTGTTTGACCAAGGTTTGATTGCCATGTCCAAAAAAGTGAAGATATTCTACTGATTTACCTTTGCGTTTGGTCACTCCAATCCTGGATTGGGCAAATGTGCTGATGTTGATAATGAAAAATAGGAGCACAATGAAAGTGTTTTTCCTCATGACGAGTATATTATTTTACTCAGCAAGTTACAAATATCAGTACACAATTAAAGACAATGTTTACTTTTTATTCTTCTGAAAATCAGTGAGTTCGAATTGGTTTGTTTACAAAAATAATTAGCAATAGACTGAAGTGGAAGTTTGAGTAGTTTTTGAGATGTATGTGATGCTTAAGTTGTTGATAATGAGATGGCTATGTGCTGAGATGCCTGATGTAAGACCACATCTGTATGCACAAATCGTTTTTTGAGCCTTTTTTTGTTCAGGATTATGTTTATTTGCATCTAATATCAACGATCAACTTAATTTTAAAAAAATGAAATTTAAAAGTAACCTCTTGATTTTCATCGGGTTTGTATTGTTCTATTTACCTGGTTATGCTCAGTATAAAATTGCTACCGTGGCAGGCAGTCAAGCACCAGAAGGTGTTCCTGCTTTTTCAGCTAGCCTGAATGCTCCTTTGCGAATCAGAAAAGATCAGCAAAACAATTTATACATTGTAGACACCCGCAATCACCGGATTAGGAAAGTGGATGCTACTACAAAAGAAATTATGACGGTAGCAGGCAATGGTACCAATGGTTTTTCGGGTGATGGAGGACTTGCGACCGAAGCTTCTTTGAGTACGCCTACTGATTTGGCCATTGACTCTAAGGGCAATATGTATATTGCGGACAGTCAAAATCATCGTATCAGAAAGGTAGATGCAGCTACTGGAATCATCAGCACTTATGCTGGACGCATTACTTCGGGTTTTTTGGGGGATGGAGGGTTGGCTACCGAGGCGCGACTTTTAGAACCTTTTGGATTGGCATTGGATACTGATGGGAATCTATACATTGCTGATACTGGTAACCATTGTGTTCGGAAGGTAGATGCCAATACCCAAATCATTACTACAGTAGCTGGCATAGGAGAAAGACCTGGAACCTCTACGCTGGATGGTTTGGCCACTGAAACAAGGTTAAACGGTCCTGCCAGTATTGTTTTTGATGCTGATCAAAACTATTACATTACCGACTATCTGGGGAATCAAATTAGCAAAGTGGACACCAAGACAGGCATTATTTCTCTTGTAGCAGGGGGAAATATAAAGGGCGCTTTTTCGGGTGATGGAGGACCTGCTAGGAATGCTGAATTAGGCTTGCCTGGGGAAATTTTTATTCATAGTAATGGAGATATTTACCTGACTGATAGTGGCAACCATCGCATTCGCAAGATAGACCATAGTACCCAAATCATTTCTACCATTGCTGGTTATGGCAACTCAGGGGTTGGGGCTGATGGATTGGATGCTATAGATACCCCTATTGGTTTTCCAAGAGGGATTATGATAGATGGTTCGGGGAATATTTATTTTACTGAAGAAACCAATCATCGTCTCAGAAAAATAGATGGGACTACCAATAAAGTAAGTACTCTGGTGGGGATAGGAGGAGTAGGTAGTTATTACACCCGCTTACCAGCCGATGGTTCTCTTTCTACCAAAGCAGCATTGAGCCAGCCCCGACAATTGGCCCAAGACGCCCAAGGCAATTTGTACATTGCCGATGAGCAGTTTCACCGTATCCGTAAAGTAGATGCAAATACTGGACTTATTTCTACCATTGCTGGAACTGGTGAAGCAGGCTATTCAGGTGATGGGGGGATGGCTACTGAGGCACAACTCAATGCTCCTCATGGGATTGTATTGGATAGTGAGGGGAATGTGTTGTTCTCTGACAAGGAAAATGCACGAATACGTAAAATAAACCTAACAACAGGGATCATTACTACGATTGCGGGAACAGGTACTGCCCGTGCTGACGAAGAAGGAAAACTGGCTACCCAAACCACTTTTAATCAACCTAGGGACTTGGCCTTGGATTCCCAAGGTAATCTATACATCAACGGAAACTTGCAAGTTTATAAAATAGATGCTGGCTCCCAGTTGGTATCGCGGGTAGCTGGGAAGCTACTCAGTGGAGGGGCGTTTAATGGAGATGGTGGCCCAGCAGTCAATGCTGATTTTGGTGGCATCCGTGGAATTGCACTCGATGCCCAAGATAATTTATACATTGCTGATGCGATCAATGCACGCATACGCAAAGTCGATGCGGCTACTGGTATTGTCAACACCATTGCAGGTAATGGAAATACAGGCGATGCCGGAGATGGTGGACCAGCCCTCCAGGCCACGTTGAATTTTCCGGCTGGAATCGCCAGCGATGCGGTAGGCAATGTATATTTTAGCGATGAAAGAAACCATCGTATCCGTCGGATAGATGCTGGCTCGGCCATCATTACAAACTTGGCAGGCACGGGTACTGAGGGTTTTACGGAAGGAAGTGACGACCCAACTCAAGCCCAGTTTTCATCACCTACCGGGTTGTATATTGATCCAACTGGAAATCTATATGTAGCCGATACTGACAACAACATCATCCGAAAATTAACGTTGCAATCCAGCAAAATAGCCGTCAAGCAAGATAATGCTACCGTGGCCAATGGAGGAGCACAATCGTTTGGTGTGAGCAGTTCTGATACGCCAAAAATCATTGATTTTACGGTAGAAAATGCGGGCAATACGCCGCTTGTGTTGACTCAGGTCAAAGTGATAGGTGGGTTTCAACTAAACAATGTATCGACTACTTCTATAGCAGTGGGAGGACAAGCCACCCTCACAGTAATGATTGACAGTAGTAGTTCAGGTGATAGAAGCGGTGCTTTGAGCATTACCAGCAATGATCCAGACATACCAACGTATATAATTAACCTCACGGGTACTTTTGAGAAATCAACGGTTACTGGACTTACCCAAATCTTGGCAAGCCCCGAAGTGAAACTGTATCCAATGCCGTGGACAGGCGAGAAATTAACCTTGCAAATAGTGGGTAAAAAAAGCTATTCACGGGCAACAATGCGCTTATTCAACCCACAAGGTCAGGCGCTGTTTACGATGATTCAAAGACTCAAATCTAACACGGCAAGCATTCCGGTAGATACCTTGCCTGCCGGAAATTACATATTGAAAATTGCCATTGGTAACCAAATACTTACCAAAAAAGTAGTGAAGTACTAGTGCTTTAGGGGCTGAGTCGCACCCTCGTGCAAGCATCTGCTTGTGATCAAACATCGCTGTACAAGCGGATGCTTTCTCTAGAAGGGGAACTACCTAAATCTATTAGATAATTGGGCAGATGGGCTGATACGATATTCTTTTACTTCCATACTTTCTAAATTTTCAAAAATTAGCAAAAGCCATCAAACATTTATCAATCACACCTGGTATTTATGTAAACTTTTTGCGTGAATACTATGAAGGATTACATCAATATAAATTCGACAAATAAGCACCGGGTCAAAATCTTATGGTTTCGTAATAACCTACGCTTGCACGACAACGAAGCTTTGTTCAAAGCCCAACAATTTACCGAACATTTACTTCCTGTATATTGTATTGATTCCCGACAATTTGAGACAACTGAATTGGGTTTTCCAAAGACTGGGAGCATGCGAGCAACCTTTTTGCTGGAAACCTTGCGTGAGCTTCGTAAAAACTTGCAATCCAAGGGCTCCAACCTGATTGTAAGGATGGGTAAGCCTGAAGAAGAAATTGCTTTTTTGGCCCACCAAGTAAAAGCCAATATAGTTTACAGCAGTCACGAAATAGGTACCGAAGAGACTCAAATTGTAGAGGCTTTAGAACAAAAACTATGGCGTCATCAGGCTTTTCTTGAATTGTGTTGGCCTGGTAATTTATTAGAGACCGAGGGTTTGCCTTTTCCACTCAAGTCTACCCCCAATACATTTACCGAGTTCCGCAAAAGTGTAGAAAAAGACCTGCCTATCAACGAGTTATACATTGAGCCGGAAACTTTGCCTACCTTACCCGAAGGAGTTGTTCCAGGGGAGATTCCTGATTTAGAAAAACTAGGTTTGTCTTTTGAACAACTAGACACCAGAGCGGTACTGGAGTTTCAGGGAGGCGAAACGGCGGCCTTGGATCGTTTGCACCAGTACATTTGGTCGCAAAATTTATTGAAAGACTACAAGGAAACCCGCAACGGACTACTAGGAGCCGATTATTCAACCAAATTTTCCCCCTGGTTGGCGAATGGGGCCTTGTCGGTACGAAAGATTTATTATGAGATAAGAAAGTACGAAGCCGAGGTAGTAAAGAACAAGTCTACTTGGCACCTTATTTTTGAATTGTTATGGCGAGAATACTTCCGTTTGATTGCCCGCAAATACCAAAGTGAAATCTTTCTGAAAGGAGGGGTCAAGGGAGTTGATGTCTCTGGGTTGTCCTCTAAGCGCAAGAAAACCTTCCGTCGTTGGATGAATGGTGAAACTGGAATCCCTTTTATTGATGCCAATATGCGAGAGTTGAAACAAACCGGATTTATGTCGAATAGGGGGCGGCAAAATGTGGCCAGTTTCTTGACCAAAGACCTCAAAATAAACTGGATACATGGCGCTATGTACTTTGAGTCTCAATTGATTGATTATGACGTAAGTAGTAATTGGTGTAATTGGAATTATGTAGCAGGAGTAGGCAATGATCCTCGAGAAGACCGTTACTTCAATATTTTGAGCCAAGCCAAACGCTACGACGGCAAAGGCAAATATGTAAAACATTGGTTGCCCGAGCTCAGCGAAGTGCCTGAAAATAAAGTACACGAAGTAGGTAAAATCAAACCTCAGGAGCAATCTCAGTACGGCCTTCGTTTAGGAGCAAATTATCCCAAGCCCATTTTATAAAAACAAGATAATAATTGTTATCTTTGGTTACCATTTGCTTTTATTTTTAACAAAATACCTGATTTATGCTGGAAACCGAAGAAAGGGCGATTCTGGAATTTTGCCTGAACAAAACCATTACCCATTTGAGTTTTTGTAACTTCAAAGCGTATGAAACCCACCCCTCAGTGGTAGGATATGATGCGTTTTTGGCTTTCAATTTTGCTTGTAAAATCACCGTAGACGACGAGTTGTCGTTGATTGTGAGTTATTGGGAAGACGAGTTGGGTGATCCTTACCGGGTCAAGGTTTGGAACTATGCTCAATTCAATGCTGAAGCTTTGTTAGAAAAAAAAGTAGATTTTGAACATCCCTGGGAGTCATTCATTGGGCAGACCATTACTGGTTATGAAATGCTGGATTACTCGTCTTCTTACAAAAGACATGGTCAGGAAGGAGTGCATGAAGTTACTTGGGGGGTATTGTTTCAGACGGGCAACCATCAACAGTTGTTGGCTGCGGCTTTAAG
>CALDJV010000126.1 GCA_937899305.1 uncultured Cytophagaceae bacterium | reverse complement strand
ATTTTTTTTCCTTCGGCGTAGGTACGACCATAATAAGAAATGCCTACTTCGTAAATTCTGACGTTTTTAATCCGAGATACCTTGGCAGTTACTTCTGGTTCAAATCCGAACCTTTTTTCTTTGAGCCTGATGTTTTGAATCATGTCCGTTTTGAAAAGCTTGTAACAGGTTTCCATATCGGAGAGGTTGAGGTTGGTAAACATGTTCGATAAGAAAGTCAGGAACCGGTTACCGATGGTGTGCCAAAAAAACAAAATACGGTGGGGGTTATTGCCCATAAAACGTGAACCATATACCACATCGGCAAAACCTTCTATGACTGGTTTGAGCAACATATTATATTCACGAGGGTCGTATTCCAGATCAGCATCCTGGATGATCAGGTATTCTCCTGAAGCATTTTTAATTCCAGTATGCAATGCAGCTCCTTTACCCTGATTTTTTTCATGTTTGTAATAACTAATAGGTAGGTCGGCATTTTTCTGCATGTAATCATGAATTGCCTCCTCGGTACCATCCTTAGAACAATCATTCACAATTACAATTTCTTTCTCAATATTATCCATCAACTGCACTTCTTTTACTTTGTTCAGAATCAGGTGGATCGTTTTCTCCTCATTATAAGCAGGAATAATGATTGAGAGTTTGTTAATCTTCATTCTTCAAAAATAATTCTAAGGAAACATGAAATAATAAATTCCCGTGAGTACCAATACGCTGGGTACTCCATACATCCTATACCCGTTGGGATTCAGACCTGACAGACTTTCAAAATCTATTAGACCTAAGTAGTTGATATAGCGCGTTTTTTAATATCAATGCTTGCCGATGATGTTGTGCTGCAACACCCAACAAGTTCCTTTTTTTGTAATGTCAAATGCCAATACCCGACCGAAAAAACTACAAATATGAGTCAAGCTCAACGAAGTTAATTTTGATACTTCAATCAAGGTGATATAAACTTCGCTCTCAAAGTGCTATATCATCAAAAAAGAGGTTCTAGTCCAACCAGCGACATTTCCCCAAAAGGAGTGCAAATTTATACATTAGTTTGTAATTTGTAAGTGATTCCTTTCTTTTTAAATCCTGAATTGGGGTTCTCAGGGTTGTTTTATAATTTTTTTGGTAAATAATCGGGTGGATAAATGGTAAAAATTATAATTTCTGAAATGATCAAATTGGGGGGACTATCAAAAAGTCGAGCGACTTTGATAAAGTTTGGCCTGATTTTCACTATCTTAAGAAATTAAAAATTTACTTGAGTCATAAGAAAGCGGTCATAAAAATATGACAGACTTGTTTTTTTTGTCAAATTAGCGCAAGCTTATAGTTCAACCAATCTGAAAGAACGTACCCGCAAGGGTTTGGAGCAATTTTATAAACGCAATGAAAAGTATACAAAATCTATCGATACGCTTAAAATTAACCTTATTTGTGATGTTCCTGGCAGGTATTATCACCGGTAACTTTGTATATGTACAGTATTATAACAACTCGTTGATTGAAATCTCTGAGAAGACCATCAATATTGCAGGTAAAAATGGGGCTTTGTCTCAACAGATTGCCTTGCATGCCTTGTCTATCAAAAAAAATGAAGGTGACCTGAGGGTAACAAAACAAAAGCTTAGCAGAGCAATTGATCAACATGATTTGTATTTGAATGCGCTCGACAAGGGTGGACGAATAGACAAAGACCTGGCCATTGACGAACCAGCCCCCGACGAGGTACGAGAAGTACTGGAAAAGGTCAAGGATGCGTGGAAATTGTATAAAGAGAATGCCAACATTGTAGCCAACCAAAAAACCCTCAATCCTGAAACGAATGCTTTGTATACCAAGGTGAAGGATGCTATTGAGTTTCTTTTAGACAAGGCTGATGACATGTATGAAAAAGATACGTTATTGGTGCAAGCTGATTTGAGTTATTTTACCAGTGCGCACAACAAGCGACGTAATGTATTAATCATACTGTTTGTAGTCAATGTGGTATTGCTGTTTGTGGGGTATTTGTACATCGATTATGTGGTGATTGGCCCAGTATCGAAAATCGCCCGAATAGATGACATCATTAGTGAAGGTGATTTTGAACAAAGGGTACCTTACAAACGACAAGACGAATTGGGGAAGGTGGCCCACGCCATCAATACCTTGTTTGAAAACCTCCAAAATGCGACCGATTTCATTACTGCCATTGGAGAAGGAAAACTGGATGTAGAGTACCAATTGGACCGAAAAAATGGATCACAGCGAGCCGATCGACTGACGGGAGCCCTGCTCGAGATGCGTGACAAAATGAGTCAGGTGGCAGAGAGCGATCGTCAACGAAACTGGATTTCGGAAGGTTTGGCCAAGTTTGCCAATATTCTGCGAGAAGACAAAGACCGACCAGTAGAAGTATTTACCTACGATATTGTGGCCAACTTGGTAAAATATACCAATGCCAATCAGGGAGGGTTATTCATTGTGGAAGATAGAGATGGTGACAACCCTTATCTGTCGTTGTTGTCGAGTTATGCCTACGAAAAACGCAAATACCTGGACAAAGTCATTCATAGAGGAGAAGGCTTGGTAGGGGAAGTTTTTCAGGAGGGAAGTACCGTTTATATTACCGATGTACCCGACAATTACGTAAATATTACTTCTGGTTTGGGAGATTCCAACCCCAGATCTATTTTGATTGTGCCGCTTAAATTGAACGATGATATTTATGGGGTGGTAGAATTGGCCTCTTTTCAACCTTTCCATCCTTTTCAAATAGATTTTGTAGAAAAACTGGGTGAAAGTATTGCCTCCACGTTTGCTTCTATCAAAACCAGTAAGCGTACCGAACAGCTCTTGCTAGAATCGGTACAGTTGGGAGAACAGATGAAAACCCAGGAAGAGGAAATGCGCCAAAACCTAGAGGAATTGGTGGCCACTCAAAACGAGGTTGAGCGTCAAAACCAGACGATTACCAAACAAAAAAGCGAACTGGAAAAGGCGCTTGATGATGAAAGACGCAAACGGGAATCGGTAGAGAAGCGAGAAGAAACTTTGCGTAAGAATTTGGAAGATCTCAAGCAAATGCAGCTCGAAATGGATATGAAGATGGTCATTTTTGAGCGCCATCGTGATGCCATTTGGTTACTAGAAGAAAGCTTGATTGTAGACTGCAACAATGCTGCATTGCGTATGTTTGAAGCCAAAGACAAGGTAGAGGTCATAGAACGCACCCTTACCTCTTATTCGCCCAAAGAACAACCCAATGGTCAAAGTTCGGCCGAATTGATTCTGAACCACATCCAAAAAGCAATGGATACTGGGGCCAACTTATTTGAATGGGTATATGAAACACCCCAGGGGCAAATCATTGAAGCAGAAGTACAAATGAATGCCTTTGATATGGGGAAAAAGCGTTTGTTGATGGTAGCCAGCCGCAATATTAACCTGATGAAAACCCAGGAAAAAGAGCTCAAGTACAAAGTAGAGTTACTAGAGAAAACAGAGCGTGAGCTCCAAAGGAGTGTAGACCAGTTGGTGGTAGCACAAGAGAATTTGCGAGGTAAAACCCAGGAAGTAGAAGATGTAAAACAGCAGAGTGATGAGAAAGCAAAGGAAATTCGAGAAAGCCAAAAGAAATTGTTGCACAATATGCTGGCAAAATCTCGTCGCTCCGAACTGGATCTAAAACGAGAGCTGGTGAAGAAGGAAGCCTCTATAGAAGCCTACAAACAACGCCTAAACCAATTACAAAACGGCCGCAAGAAGCGTGGCAATAAAAAAGGAAACAAATAGTTATATTGTTCCGCTACGCTCATTGTTCTATGGTTAAATTGTTAAATGGCTATATTGTTCCGCTTCGCTCATTGTTCTATTGTTGCGCAAGGCGATGATTTATTTCTATGGTTAGTTCCTTCGGCTTTGCTCAGGACTTCGGGTTACGCGAAGTGATATATCATTTTTCACTCAAGTGCTACCAACTAAAAAAAACTATGGACCATCGACTAATGAAAACTACTGCCCAATGGTGATGGCCTCAATGGGGTTGCTTTTTCGAAAGATAAATGACTCCTTTTTCCCCTTGTAATTGAGGTTGAGAATATTGACCTGATCGTCAAAATGCTCCATCAAAATAGAATTATTAAACTTGGCTTTGCGCAAGGATTCACGGTATGGAATCTCAATATATAGCCACATAGCGTCTACTTTAAACTCTTTTCCAATCAGAGACATTTCTTTTTTCTTTCCTCTACGGTTTATCAAGTAAAACTTTTGACGAAGATACTTCATAATCATAGGATTATAAATTGCACTGTGTTCTTGTAATATTGTGGTTCCTATTGCTTTCCCAAAATCGTCTATAAATACCCTCAAGCTTACTTCAAATGCCTTTGATTTCGTATTGTATTCAATTTCGGCAATGCTCGTGTGAAATTCGTGAAGGGGAGGGGCAGCGGGTGTTTGAGGCCAAACTGACCAAAACGTCATCAAAAATGGAATGAATAAGTTCATAGTTAAATGGAGTTAGTATAAAAAAACTTCCGACAAATCTTAAACGAAGGGGTTGTCGGAAGCTTATATAATGAAATTAAATGGTATTTAAAATTGCTTCAAAATATCATTGATGATGGCAAAGGCCATTAAGCCAATCAGTAAAATCATTCCAATGTTTTGAGAAATAATCAGGAAGCGTTCCGCGGGTGGACGTCCTGAGACAATCTCGTAAGTGAGGAACATCACATGGCCACCATCCAGAGCGGGAATAGGTAAGAAATTCATAAAGGCCAACACCATAGAAAGTAAGCCTACCAGTCGCCAAAAACGTTCAGGAATCCAAGTGTCACCAAAAAACTTGGCAATACCAATCGGGCCACTCAACGACTTACTAGCCGAAGCATCACTCTTAAAAATTCTACCAAACACCTGTACTTGTTGTACCACCACATTGAAGGCTTTGAAAGTACCTATGCCTATAGAAGCTCCAAAAGAAAAGGTTTGTCTTTCTTTGGGTAACAGCGAATTTACTTTAAATCCAAGATATCCACTGGTATCTACTGCTACCTGCTTGTATTCTTGAGTTTTTCCATTTCGTTCAATGGTAACATCTACCTTTTTTCCTTGGTTTTTTTGCAAGACATCGGTCAATTGGTCAAAAAGTAAGGTAGGTTGCCCATTTACCGATACGATCTTATCTCCTTTTTTAAGGCCTGCTTTCGCAGCCCCTTTCCCTTCAGTTACCTTTGCGATGTCATAACGAGCCCTTGGTAAAAACAACTGATTGCCATCTTTCATGCTTACCAGTTTATCAAGAAAGTTATTAGGTATTTTGAGCGTCATTTCTTTTCCATCGCGCTCAATGGTGTAGGTACTATTGCGTTGGGTAATGATTTTACTGCGAAACTCACCAAACTTCTGCACCTTTTCTCCATTTACTTTGATGAGCTTGTCACCTGTTTTTAGGCCAATTTCTTTACCGATAGAACCTACTACAATGCCATCTTTCAGGTCTTGAGCTGGGATGTATTTTTCGCCATAAAAGTAAGTAATGCAAATAAATACGATGATTCCAGTGACTACATTCACAATAATACCTCCCATCATCACGATCAGACGTTGCCAAGCAGGTTTGGCGCGGTATTCCCAAGGTTCAGGCTCTTTGTTGAGGTGTTCGGTATCCATCGATTCATCAATGATACCCGCTATTTTTACATATCCTCCCAAAAAAATCGGTGCAATTACATATTCGGTTTCTTTATATGTGAACCCCACGATGCGAGGTCCAAAACCAATAGAGAATTTTTCTACCTTGATGCCAAACATTTTGGCCGCTAATAAGTGACCCAACTCGTGCAGTCCCACTAAAAGTGATAGCCCTATCAAGAGTTGAGCTATCATAATGAATGTCCCCATATGATCTTTTTTCTATTGTTGGTTTTTGCCGGATGACTTGTGACAAAAACCCGTGATTTGTTTTCAACGTTTATACTATCAAACTAATAGACTCTTTGTTCCAACGAAAGTTGCCTAACGATCGCATAAAGCTTGGGCCATTTTTCTGGTTTCGGTATCCGTTTGCACAAAATCCTCGTAAGAAGGCGTGTTAATAAATGGAACCTTGGCCATACAATCCGCAATGATGTCGGGCATTTCTAAAAATCGTACCTGATCTTTCAAAAAGCGATCTACCGCGATTTCGTTGGCTGCATTGAGAATACAAGGCATGTTGCCAGCCTGGTGTAAGGCCTCAAATGCCAGCCCTAAATTACGAAAAGTTTCCAAATCAGGTTGCTCAAAGGTTAAATTTGGATAGTTTACAAAGTTAAACCTTTCGAAATCGGATTTCAACCTTTGGGGATAACTTAAGGCAAATTGAATGGGTAATTTCATGTCAGGCAGCCCCATTTGGGCTTTGATGGAGCCATCCTCGAACTGTACCATAGAGTGTATGATAGACTGAGGGTGTACAATGACTTCTACCTGATTGGCCTCTAGCCCAAACAACCACTTGGCTTCTATTACCTCTAACCCCTTGTTCATCAGACTGGCCGAATCTATCGTAATTTTGGCTCCCATTGTCCAATTGGGGTGCTTGAGCGCCTGGGCCTTGGTGACACCTTTCAAGTCGGCGACTTTGCGCCCTCTAAAAGGCCCTCCCGAAGCGGTTAAAATAATTTTTTCTATAGGATTGTCTTCTTCGCCAGTGAGACATTGAAAAATGGCCGAGTGTTCCGAGTCTACTGGATAAATATTGACCTGATGTTTTTGGGCCAATTGGGTGACCAACTCACCCGCTACTACCAAGGTTTCCTTGTTGGCCAGGGCAATGTGTTTTTGTGCTTTAATGGCTTTGATGGTGGGTTTCAAACCCGAATACCCTACCAGAGCCGTGAGCACAATGTGAATAGAAGGCAACTGAACCGATTCGCTGAGGGCTTCTTCGCCGGTAAGTGCTTCGGTGGGTGTATTGGCCAGGGCATCTTTTAGTTTTTGATAGTGCTTAGGATTCGTGATCACCGCGAGTTTAGGGCGAAACTTAAGGCTTTGTTCAATCAGTAAATCTACATTGTTGTTGGCGGTGAGAACTTCAGCGGTGAACTCGTTAGGATGTGCCTCGATTACCTCCAAGGCTTGGGTACCAATGGAACCAGTGGAACCCAAAATAGCGATGTGCTTTTTCATATAATAGTGTACTTATCCAGACTTGCGCTTTAGGGATTTATTTTCCAGAACTCCAATTGATGGAGCGAAGTAACGCTTTCAAAATAAGTGTCCGATTTGCTCATATGCATGGATTGTTGAGCCTCAGAGTTCCTTACCAGAGAGATCCTTAAAGGACAATTTTTGCGTCCATAGCAGCGCTACGGGCAAGAAAACCGATGGCTACAGCTTTGCCTTTTGGTTTAAACTAACAGAAGCTCTGCCAAAGGCTAAAT
>CALDJV010000125.1 GCA_937899305.1 uncultured Cytophagaceae bacterium | reverse complement strand
ACAACAAACTTAAAACTACTACGGAGTTAATTTTTTTCATCCTTTGGTTTAATTATAATGCATTGATCTAATTTGATTTCCTCCAGTAAATCGTCATAACCGATAAACCGTCCTTTGATGGCAACCGAAGCATTGACTTTGACCTGAGATATATTCAGACTGTCTTCCAACTGGCAATAGATGGTTTGATTGAGCGAGAGCCCTTGCTGATCCAAACCCGTGACTTTGCCCTTTAGAACAATGAATGCATTTTGCCATTTTTGTTGATGGTGGATTACTTGCTTCTGAAAACCCTGAGCGGTACCAGTAAATGCTACTTGCTGATCCATGGTTTTTGTATGAGGCTTGTACATCATACGATAGCCAATGACTGCCGCCAATCCAATAATAAACAGGATTGAAAGTACGATTTGACTACCTTTTGATAAGTTCATAATGGGTTTTGATTTCAATGGATTGCGCAATTTTTTTTCTTACAATGCGGGGAATTTGAATGCCAAAATCGACTGGTTTCACCCAAAAACTACTGATTACAATAATCTTATCGCCTAACTTCCGAATGCGGGCTTTAGTACACACTGCCTTGCTTTTTCCTCGAATGGTGAGGGTACCCTGAAGCGAGTAAACTTGTACCTGGGTGGTCAATCGCTGGAAGTCAAACCCGATCACTTTCCCTTTAAAACTGGCTTTGGGGTACTTATCAGAATCCATATAATTTTCATTAAAATGCTCCTCCATTAAAGCCACCCGAAAGCGAAACGCCTTGATGAACAGCAAAGAGGCTACTTGGCCATTGGCTACATTGAATAAGGCTGAGGTACTGTTGTTTTTGGCTTCAATTGGTTCAAAAGTAGCCACCGAGGCCTTCAACTCGGTCAAACCAGTTTTGGTAAAATATTTTTGGGCCATTACTCCTTGTATGCTCAAAACAAGCAATAGCCAAAGCGTGATGTATTTCATTGTTTTACAAAAAGATTTGGAATGAATATGAAATAGTAGATGATCAGAATGTTGTCGATTAGTTTTCTAGAAACCCGTCCTGTATCCACTTGGCAATGATTTGTCGTTCCTCAGGTGGCAATAATCCACTTTGTGGCATGGGGTTGGCAGCATCGTTCATGCGTTGGTTGAGACTACCTTGTTCGGTACTTTGTCTTACATTCCGGTAAGTAGTCAAATCTAACCCAGCGCTTGGATTGCTCCCTCCATGACAGGTGGTGCAGTGGTTGAACATGATATTTTGTACATCTGGGTTGTACCTGATGGTTCGGGTAAGGTCGGGCAAAGTATTGGGGTCAGGCGCATCAATGATGGCCTTGGTACAACTTGACAGATAAATAGTGAAGCCAAAGCAAGCCGCGAACAAGCCTGTCCATTTGTTTTGAAGTATGCTTTTCATGAGGCAATTAATTCTGATAAATGAGGTCGTTTATAGTTACTTGTTGGGTGTTTTCGGGCAATACTGTGATGAGTTTGCTGATCGAAGTGATGTCTCCTTGGGAGATGTTCTGGTCATTGTTGATGTCGGCAATCACAGTGAGATAATAATTGCCTGGGTGCAAATAGGTAAACAAAAAATCGTTTTGATTCTCTACAATGACGGGAAATTTGAGCACTGAATTGAGCGCATCAGCAGTCTGAAACTGCAAAAAACCATTGGCATCAGTCAGGGGTAGTTTAGAGAGATATACAAAAAGTAATTTACCTTGTGCTTGGGTACTACGAGTGATGTTTACCTGCAGGTTGGCCAGATAGGGGTGGTTGCTAATCGTAAAGGGATCTCCTGACAATGGAGCTAAAGTAAAAACATCACTGTTGGCATCTTCAAATAAGAAAGAAGCCGATTCGGCGGCTGATTTTCCTTGATTTACATATAAGTTTTCGGTTACAAAACCATTAGAAAAATCCCAGGCAGGGGTATTTTGGGGAAAACCTACCGTATTGGCTGCGGCCTGAGCCAAATCAAGGTTTTGCCGAATGGCCTTGAAGGTCATATGACGATTGGGAGGCACACTCAAACCTAGTCGACTGGTGTAGGCATTGAAGTAGAGGCTGTCTCCCTTGAACCGGAGTTCCATAGACATCACCCCGCGACCCCCAACGGCATCTACCAAGCGATAAAACTTTCCCTGAGTGGTAGAGACCCCTACACTGTCGAGCACAAAATAACTTGTGCGATAGATGCCATTCAATAAACCACCATTGCGAGCCATAATGGTCCTGGTATTTTTAAAATCAGTTACAAAAAAGGAAGTAAGTAAATTGCCTGTGGTACCTCCCTCAAATATGCCATGTATATGCGATGCTGAAATGGGACGGTAATCAAAGCTAAACCATTCATAATCAGTAGAAATTACCCGGTTGGTGCCAATCCAGTGCCCTTGCATTTTCTCGAGTAAATCAAACCCGTCAGTATTGATATTCCAAGGGTTTACTGGAGTAGGTCCAGTAGTTTGTTCAGGAGCATTGCTCGCTGTAGGACCCGCAATGTTTCTGACTTTTTCGTCGCAGCTCCATAAACTGAGTAAATAGGTACTTAAAAATAAATATTTGATAAATTTCATATAAAGATGGATTGTGTGGAATGAAAAATCGTATTGAACGCTCAGTCTGATTGTTTTCTGACCCAATGCTCGACGAGTGGTCGTTGCCGTACGTAAGAAGTGACCTCTAGAGTATCGTTGCCTTTAGGTTTGATCTTGAACTGAGGCTGTTTTTTAGCCGTGCCAGGTTTTTGCTGAGTAGCCGAAGACATGCCATCCAGGTATTGATTGTTTTTGAAGTGAAGATCTTGAAACAAGTATTGTTTGATTCCTCCTTGGTATTGATAGTGGGTAGTGCCATCATCATAAAAGAGCACCTGTGCCTGGAGGTATTTGGGGGTGTACTCAATTTCATAAGTAGCTGCATAAAACCTGCTATTTACCTGCCAAATACCTACAATGGGAGGCTTTTTAGAAGAAGCACAGTGGCTGAGAGAAATGAGGCTAAAAATCAAAAGGTATCTGCCCATAAAGCATTGTTAATATGTTTTAGGACAAAATTAGGGGCACAAATGATGGGAATTTTTGATGTAGATCAAAAACCCTTTTAGAGAAAGAAAATGAAACACGAAGTGCATTGCTTCCAGAACTTTAGGATGCGATGCGCTTCGTGTTTTGAAAAGAAATGATAGGTATCAGAGCCTGGCGAAGGTTGGGCAACACATCGTTTAAAAATTGCTCAAGTATTCAATCATTAATAAAGGTTAATTAGGCCTGCTAATTGATCCAACCTCCATTATTTATGTATTGCAACACATTGCCTTTAAAAAATTTAGCCAAGCATTTTCAATAATGCCTCGGCTACACCCTCCGAAGAAGCAGGGTTCTGCCCCGTAATCAATAAGCCATCCGTCACCACGTGAGATTGCCAATCGTCTACTTTAGAGTAAGTACCCCCATTTTCTTGTAGCATGTTTTCCACCAAAAAGGGCACTACGTTGGTAAGCTGCACAGCTTCTTCTTCAGTGTTTGAAAATCCAGTTACTTTTTTACCTTTTACCAAAGGTGTTCCCGAAGCGTCTTTAGTGTGTTTAAATACTGCGGGAGCATGGCATACTGCGGCTACTGGCTTGTTATTTTTATAGAAATCCTCAATCAACCCAATAGAGCGTTGGTCTTCAGCCAGATCCCATAATGGTCCGTGACCCCCTGGATAAAAAATGGCGTCATAATCGGCTTGATTTACTTCAGCCAAAGGATGGGTTTTACTCAATGTTTCCTGGGTTTCAGTATCTTTATTAAATCTTTCGGTAGCAGGAGTAGAGAAATCAGGCAGGCTACTTTTGGGATCAATCGGAGGCTGACCACCCTTGGGCGAAGCCAGATCAACCTGAAACCCTTTGTCTTTCAATAAATAATAAGGACTGGCAAATTCTTCAATCCAAAATCCAGTTTTTTCTCCAGTGTTACCCAATGTATCGTGGCTGGTAAGTACAAATAGTATCTTTTTCATATTACTTTATTTATTTGAGAAGTCAATTTTTATGAATAATGAATTTGACTGGCCAGTCATTAAGTAACAGTACCAAAATAAATGTCCAGATGTAGGGGATATATTCAAAACTGAATGAGGCTATTTTTTGCGCTCGTAGCTCTGCTACGGGCAAAGAAACCGATGGCTACAGCTTGCTGTGCCGAGTTCTGCCAAAAGCTAAATAACGATAGTCAGTGAAGAGAACCGAGCCTCTGGCGAGCTCTGCCTTCGGCTAATTTCTTCTAAATCGGACAGTTATTGCGAAACCGTTACTAAATACAAAAGTAGAAAAAGGACCTGTTCGAAAAATTGATCTATGGTAAGAAAGCAGTCAACAGGACCTGAAAGAGGCAAATTACAAAAGAAAAAAGCACCGCCTTTCGTAAAGACGGTGCCTTGTGAGGATAATACGAGTTATTGACTATTCAAAACGTATGTTGTTCCAGTTTACAGTAGATAAACCTTCGTCACGGTAAGAAAAATCAGCCTCGATGTAGTCAGTTACATGCCAAGTACCAGTTCCAGCTGAGTAGTTAATGGTAATAGATAGCTTCTTTTTGTTGGTTACCGAATCATCACCAGTTAAAATGGCTTCTCCTGAGCATTGACCACCCACGCATACTTCAGTTTGGCACTCATAGCTAATAGAGGCAAAGTCCATTTCGTCATCGCGCCACTTAGATGACCCGAATAATCCTCCTTTGCGGAATTTTCTCCCTTTGATGCGCACCCCTACTGATGAATATACCGCATATGTACGGCTCCAGGCGTGGAGTTCTGCTTGTAAGTCATGACGACTAGTGTAAGGAATTCTACTCAAGGTTTCAGCTCCTTGAAAACGAGCATTGAATGCCTTGGCAGCTGCTCCAAACTTGATTTTGTGGGCTTTCATACCCGCAATGTTCTCCTCTTTGCTGTTAACATCAATATTACGCAGTTGCTCAATGTTTTGCTCGTTGGTTACGTATTCGTATGTTTTCCCCACTTTGTGTGCCTCATTGCCAATAAAATAAATACCTTCGGCATTCAAGATGTTGGCAAATACTGGATCAGGAATATCTAACGTATTATTTTGAGACTGGCTCAAAGAGTTTGTAAAACCAATGCTTGCCGTCCAGGTATCCAAATCCAAATCTCCGTCATTGAGTTGCTTCACAATTTTGGTGAAAACATTGAGATCCTTAAAGTGCAAAGCGCCATTCTTTACAACCACCTCGTTGGTATTGAGGTTAGAAGGGGCCACTTCATTGATTTGGTTTTTACAGGCATTGAGTACTACAAAGCAAGCAATGATTGCAAATGTTTTTTTGATCGTCATCATAATTAAAAAAATGTTTAATGGTTTGTTTTACGGTTGCAATGATAGGGAAGACGAGGTGGGAGTAATGACCATGCTTATGCTATAATTGAATGGGCTTATACTAATTCAGAATACTTAGTAACACTTTCAAAATAAGTGTCGAGGTTTTAGTGAAATTACTCAAAGCTAAACGAGGCGCTTTTTGCGCTCGTAGCCCTGCTACGGGCAATAAAAGGAACGAAGTATAGCGAAGAGGAATAAAACTAAAACGGACAGTTATTGCGAACGCGTTACTTAAAGAAAAAGTTGATTTGTGGGATGGTAAGAGAGAAGGGGGCAAGTGAAATAATCAACACTTTTATTTATATTACCAAATATTACTTGAAATTGATGATAAACCAATCCAATTTATGAATAAAAATTACTACATAAACCTATGTGTGTTTTTGTTGGTATTAGGGACTTGCCTTCCAGTAAAAGCACAACGAAAGCCACGAAAAACTAAAAACCCCAAACCAAACAATCGTTTCTCGAAAAACTTTCAAGCAATGCGCTGGCGAAACATTGGCCCTTTTCGGGGAGGACGCTCGGTAACGGCTACTGGGGTACGTCAATATCCTCAGATGTACTATATGGGAAGTACCGGAGGAGGCGTTTGGAAAACTGAAGATGCGGGCATTAGCTGGAAAAACGTATCTGATAAATATTTCAAAACAGGTTCGGTAGGAGCCATTGCAGTTTCGGAGTCGGACCCCAACGTAGTGTATGTGGGCATGGGTGAGCACGCCGTAAGAGGGGTAATGACCTCGGCTGGTGATGGAGTATACAAATCTGAAGACGGAGGACGTACCTGGAAACACCTGGGGCTAGCCAAAACCCGACACATTTCGGCCATCCGAATTCACCCCAATAATCCTGAAGTAGTATATGTAGCGGCCCAGGGAGCAGTGCATGGAGCTACCCAGGAAAGAGGCATTTATAAGTCGGTAGATGGTGGAAAAACCTGGAAAAAGACCTTGTTTGTCAATGACCTTACCGGGGCATCCGATCTGAGCATGGACATGCGCAATCCTCGTATCTTGTATGCCGCCATGTGGGAGCACATTCGTTACCCTTGGCAGGTAAAAAGCGGTGGCAAAGGCAGTGGTTTGTACAAATCTACTGATGGAGGTGAGACCTGGAAACCCCTCAAGGCCGGATTGCCTAAAATGATGGGAAAAACCTCGATAGATGTGTCTCGAGCCAACCCCAATCGAGTATATGCCAACATTGAAGCCAAAAAAGGAGGGGTCTTTCGTTCTGACAATGGAGGGCTTTCTTGGCGAAGAATCAATGGAGACCGGGTGACCCAAGCCCGCTCTTGGTACTATATGGAAGTATTTGCTGATCCACAAAACGAAGATGTAGTATACGTGCTCAACGCTCCCGTGCTTAAATCGGTAGATGGAGGCAAAACAT
>CALDJV010000124.1 GCA_937899305.1 uncultured Cytophagaceae bacterium | reverse complement strand
AGGAACCGACCAAAGGGAGCTCTGCACTTGTGCTAAACAGCATTGGTCGATGGTCCATAGTAACGCAAAGCGTAACCTTTAGTCCTGAGCATAGACAAACTAGAAATCAATCATCAACAATTAAAAACTGCAGAACGAAGTTCAAGTTCTGCCAAAGGCTAATCATTAAAGTGTGTTGCTTCGCGCAACCATTTAGCCATAGAACAATGAGCGAAGCGGAACAATTTAATAATAGAGCAACCCAACAAAGCATCCTTAAAGTTTTATATCTCTTCTTCTTTTTTTATTATTTAGTATTTTTATACTAATTTTAGATCAAAGCCATAAAAACTATCTAGATATGAAAGAAGAATTCAGCTTGAATGATAAAGTAGCCATTGTTACGGGAGCTAGCAAGGGTATTGGAGAATCTATTGTGCGTTTGTTTGCTGCCCACGGCGCCAAGGTGGTAGTCAGTAGCCGTAAACAAGCTGCGGTGGACGAAGTGGCCGAAAGCATTCGCCAAGATGGAGGTGATGCCATTGGCATAGAAGCCCACATGGGTAAAATGGACAGCATCAAAACTTTGGTAGATAAAACGGTGGAGCATTATGGCAAAATCGATGTCATTGTAAACAATGCGGCCACCAATCCAGTTTTTGGCCCGGTCGAAAATTGTGATGAAAGCGCTTTTGACAAAATTATGGATGTCAACGTAAAGGGATGTTTTGAATTGGCTAAACTTGCCCTGCCCTCTATGAAAACCGCAGGTGGAGGCTCTATTATTAACCTCAGTAGTATCGGAGGGTTAAGACCAGAACCTGGTCTGGGGATTTACAGTGTGAGCAAGGCTGCATTGATTATGCTTACCAAGGTAATGGCCAAAGAATGGGGAAGACACAATGTAAGAGCCAATGTAATTTGCCCTGGATTGATCAAAACCAAGTTTAGTGAAGCCCTTTGGAAAAATGAAAAAATAGGGGAACACTTTATGAAAAACTTACCCATTTCGCGCATTGGAGTTCCTGAAGACATTGCCCGTCTTGCTTTGTTTTTGGCTGCCGATGCTTCGTCTTACTCTACTGGGTCAGTGTTTACCTCAGATGGTGGATTTTTGATATAACCAATCTATTCACTGCTTGGTCATGCTATGATATATCAAGCAGTGAAACTTTACTCTACTTTTTGTAAGGTATCTTCGTGAAAACGTTGGCTCACAAATTTTTTATCGCCTTCGTCATACCACTCTCCTATCACGTAACTATTTGCTCCGGTACCTCGCGTGAGTTGCTCACTTAGCAAGGCCTGTTCGTACTCTTTTACCACCATTATGGGTCCTCCCGATAGGTGCTGTATTTTATCTCCAATCTTGAATTTTGGCATATTCATAAAGGTAAGTTTATATCTGGTTCAATATATCAAGTTTTAATTAAAATAACACTTCACAGTTTGGTAGCCATTGGCGTACTTGCGCCACTTGATCGCTTGACAATGGATTATCACGCAGATTGAGTTCTTTGAGGCCTTTCAGATATTGAATGGAAGCCGGAATTTCTTCAAGTTTATTTACACTTAAATCCAGATTGGCGAGGTTTGGGCTACAATCTGGAGCAAATTCTATATGCTCAACCTTACAACTTTCCAATACCAATGATCGCAATTTGGGGAGTTGAAACAACTTTTGAGACACAAACTGAAAATGATTTTGGTACAGGTCCAATTCCTCGATATTTTTTAATTCGTATATCTGCTCAGGAATGGAGGTAAACCGATTGTTCCCTAAATTCAGGAAGGACAAATTGTGTAACTTCGCAAAGTCCGTCGGCAGTTCCTGGAGTTGGTTAACGTCAGCCCTTAGTATCTCTAAATTAGTAAGTTGCCCTATGGTTTTAGGTAATACCTCGATGTTGTTATGCTGGGCATAAAGAGCCTCTAACTGAGACATCCGACCAATGCCATTAGGCAACGATATCAATTGATTATGGTTCACATATATTATATCCATAGATTGAATGTTGCCAATGCCTACTGGTAAGGTAATTAAATCATTGTATGATACATCCAATCCCTCTAGTGCTAAGCAGCTTATGGAATCAGGTAATGTTTTTAACTCATTATCGGTAATCGTCAGGCTTTTGAGGTTGGGTAAATGCCCAATTTTACTAGAAATGACTGATAACTTGGATTCACAAACCTCAAATTTATTGACATTGACCAAAATATCTACTTCGGGTGGCAAGCAAACCAATCCACTCTCTGACAAAGAAAGTTTTTCGATCTGAGTTAAATTTTGCAAATGTTTGGCCGTTAATTTGACAATTTTTTCTCCAAAAACTACCCAATAAAACTTACGATAGGCTTCTAGTTTTTCCTGCATTTCGGGATAGTGTTTCCCGATCTCCAAGGCAAGTTCTATGTTGGCTATTTGCCCCGATTTGATCAAATCCAGCAGTTTCTCATAGGATTGCTCTTTTGTATCTACTTCCAATATACCTCTATTACTTTATCGCCCAGATCTAAAGTGGTATGGGTTACCACTGATTTAGGACGTTTTAAAACCAAATCTCCATCGCGTACTTTGAGTCTTGTTTGCCTGTACACCCAATATTTGCCTCGTTTATGAAATGCAACTACTTTTTTGACTTTGACTCCTCTCAATACCCATACATCAGACTTGGGGTGATAGGTAGCCGTTCTTTTGGGTTTCCAGTCAACATCTTCAATCATTTTGAGCGCCAAGTCTGCTTGGGGAATGCCGTAGCCAATAAAATTATTTCCAAATGGATATAAATGAGCCGATTTCTCAATGATTTCTCGCAGTTCAGTATTTTTTAATGAGGGTTTCTTTTGTAACAAACAAGCGGCGAATCCTGAAATAACCGGGGCCGAAAATGAAGTGCCATTAGAAGAAAAACAAGACACATTGGGTTTGAGATAAGGCAAAAAATCGGGTCCTATGCTACTATAACTTGCCTTGGTACGCATTTTTAGATTGGTAGCCCCTACCGAAATTGCCTCTCGGGCATCCCCTGGGGTAGATACGATTTTCCAGCTTCTGATATCGCCTTCATTGCCTGCTGCCACTATAATCACCAACCCTTTTTGTTGAACTGCGATGTCTACAGCTCGGCTTATTTTACTGGTTTTTCCATCCATCTCTTTGGGTTTATAATCTTCGCGGCTATTGGTAAAACCAGTAGAATAGCCCAAAGACGTATTCACGACCCTTACCCCTAAGCTGTCCATCCACTCTACCGCAGCAATCCAATTGTCTTCTTCGGTACGGGTTTCTTTTACTCCATGGTCGGTTCTGGCCAAATAAAACTCTGCTTCAGTCGCCAAGCCAAAACGTTTTTGACCTGATTTCCCCGCTACTGCTTTCCAAACCTGGGTACCATGGTAATCGTCACTCGTGTGTCGTCTAAAAATTCTTTTGCTTCGGGGGTTTACAAAATCCCGTCCCTCTTTGAATCGTTTCTTTTTGAATACATGCTTAAGCGCGTTCAACTCATCGGCTCCATCAAACCCTACATCTATGATCCCTATTTTTATTCCTTTAGCAGTCAAGCCATCGTGTAGCAACGAACCCGCATTCATCTGCTGCAACGCATTGGAAAATTGCTTTTGGGTAGGAAACGTTCCATAAGAAGTGGCTACCAAGTGATTTTTTATGGGCGTCACTTCTTTGACAAACGACTGTGATGCCAGCCAATGGCGTTCTTGAGCTGAAACCTGGACTGCGATCGCATTGAGCCAGCGCGATTGATGATGCAATGTGATGTGATGTTCTTTTAACTGATTGACATACAAGGCATTTATTGGTACATCGCTCATTTGAAACAGGGGTAATCCCAGCAACTTCCGATTGGTAATTGTTTGGTCAGAAACGTACTGTTTGGTTGGGTCAAAGCAACCCTTGTTTTTGAATACTACCCAATATTTTTTTTTCTCCTCTAATGTCTCACCTTTTTGAATTCCAAAGGTTTTTGGTTTTATTTCCTGAGCATTCAGCAAGCACGCATTGCTTAATATTAGTAAAGATAGTATTATGAGATTTACAATATTTTTTTTCATTTTTGTTTTCTTTGATATCCACAAGTCTCAAGTGATGAATAAATCATTTTTAAAACTTGCCTGGAATTTCTAAAACCTGGCTACTCTGCGATGATAAGTAAAAACAATGTATAAAATCTGGTTCAATAATAGATTTGCAACTGTTACTTAGCTTCATAACATTCACCAGAGGCTCCTCTTTGAGCTGCATCAGGAAGTTTTAAAGCTTACAATTTACACGATTATAACATAGCAATGAGTTATTTATTCTTACTAGTTTACTCAATAACAATCTACACTCAATTGTGCTTATATGTGCGCTAAAATTTAACAAATTCTTATGAGATACACACCAATTCAAAAAGAAATATATACCCAAAACCGACTTAACCTGGCCAAAAAACTACAACCCAATTCCATGGTAGTTTTAAACGCCAACGACTTACTGCCTACCAATGCCGATGGAACCATGCCTTTTCGTCAGAACAATGACATTTTTTACCTTACTGGTATCGATCAAGAAGAGTCTATTCTTGTGTTATTTCCAGATTGCCCTCAAGAGAAACATCGAGAGATTTTATTTTTGAGAGAAACCAACGATGAAATTGCCATTTGGGAAGGGCACAAACTAACCAAAGAGGAGGCGCACGAAAGAACCGGAATAGCCACCATTTATTGGCTGGATAGTTTCAAAAAAATCTTTCATATTTTGATGGGTAAATGCGACCATGTATACCTCAACACCAATGAGCACACCCGCGCATTGATAGAAGTAGAAACCCGTGATGCTCGCTTTATTAAATGGTGTCGAGAATATTACCCCTTGCACAACTATCAGCGAGTTACCCCGCTGATGCATAGCCTAAGAGCAGTAAAATCCAGCGCAGAGTTGAATCAAACCCAAACCGCCTGTGACATTACCGAAGAAGGTTTTCGTACCATTCTTAAAACGGTGCGCCCTGGTATTATGGAATACGAAATTGAGGCCGAATACGCTCGGGAATTTATCCGTCGCGGTTCTCGTGGGTTTGCTTATACCCCCATCATTGCTTCTGGATTCAATAGTTGTGTATTGCATTATATTGACAACGATCAACCTTGCCAAGAGGGAGACTTGCTATTGATGGATGTAGGAGCCGAATATGGAAATTACAATGCCGATATGTCGCGTACCATTCCAGTAAGTGGCAAGTTTACCGACCGTCAAAGGGCAGTCTACAATGCGGTACTGAGAACGATGAAAACCGCCAAATCACTCTTGAAGCCTGGGGTATTACTGGACGATTATCACAAAGAAGTAGGTGAGGTAATGACCAAAGAATTGGTAGATTTGGGATTGATTACAATGACCGAAGTAAATAATCAAAACCCAGAGTGGCCCGCTTATAAAAAGTACTTTATGCACGGTACTTCACATCATTTGGGTTTGGATGTACACGATGTGGGTAATTGGGATAATAAAATAGAGGCTGGAATGGTATTTACGGTCGAGCCAGGCATTTACATTAGAGAGGAAAGCATTGGAATTCGCCTGGAAAACAACATTGTAGTGACTCCTAACGGTCAGGATGATTTAATGAAAAACATTCCGATTGAAGCAGATGAAATAGAGGAATTAATGAATAATAAGGCTACGGTAGAAGTCGCCTAAAATTAAAGCGTTATACATCAAAAGGGGAAGTATTACTTTATACTTCCCTTTCTTTTTTATTAATTAGATTACTATTAAAGGCAATTCCAATACCTGCTCCTGGATACCAATGGTTGTGAGGATCTTCTTTAAAAAACACGAAATCTAAATTTTCTTCCCTTGCGAATAAAAAAAGCTTATCAGTCAAATGAGCATTGTCTCCCAATATGATCGTATCATTATTGAGTAATTTCTTAATGGTTTGATACTCATCATATTCATATGTCGCCGAATGGTCACTGTCATTGATAAATAAATCTATTTTTTCTTCCATTTTCGATAAACTTGCAATGGAATCCCCGTACAGTATTTCTCCCACTTCTTTGTATTTACCACTTAATAAATACCCAGCAGCGGGGTTTATGTCGGTCCCATAGTATTTCCCTTCATGTCCCTCTTCCTTATTTTTTAAAACGGCGGCACACATCAACATAGATCCTAAGCCCTTATCAACTCCAGTTTCCACAACTACTTTGGGTTTCATTACACGGGCAAATGCGTACCAGCCCAAACGACGACCAAAGTGTATCTCTTTATCTGCGTGGTTTTTCAAACGAGACCCTTCTCTGGCTTTATTGATCTGCTCTTTTAATTCTGAATCGTTTTGACCTTCTTTTATATAATTCAAAATTTCTGTATAATCTTTCTTGGTCACAACGGCGATCAGCGATGCCAAATAGGCAAGATTTTCTGGTTTCAATTCATAAGTAAAATTTGTATGTTCTCTTGAAGCAATTCCCCACTTTAGTATTTGCCAATACCTAAAATGATAATACTTTCCCGCAACATAAAGTCTTCTCAAAAAACTAAAGAACCAAATTCTTTTTAGAAACCTTAAAATACTCCTCATCTTAAATTCTTTGATACAATTTTACATCCCTGCTGCCAAGAATAAACCTACCTATCGATGTATTGCTTATGCAGCGTTTTATTTTAGCAACAAAGATAAATATCTACACGAGATAAACTATTAGTTTTTGTACATAGGCATTATTTTGCTTTTTCGTTTTTTACAATAGTCCGTAGTGATTTTGTATAAAAAAAGAGGAGAGTAATTATTTTTG
>CALDJV010000123.1 GCA_937899305.1 uncultured Cytophagaceae bacterium | reverse complement strand
TTCTTGGCTCCTCCTCTTCCCTTTTTCTCGGGCGTTTTTTCGGCCAACTCTAAACACTCTGCCAAGGTAAGTTCCTTAGGGTCTTTGTCTTTCGGAATTTTCACATTCTTTTTACCTACTTTGATGTATGGCCCATAACGACCATTGAGCACTTGAACATCTGGATTTTCATCAAATGACTTGATGAATTTTTCAGCATCCGCTTTGCGCTTGGCCAAAATCAGCTCAATCGCCCGTTCGGCAGATACCGTATAAGGGTCGTCTTCTTTTCCTAACGAAACAAACTTGCCATCGTGACGCACATAAGGGCCAAAACGACCTACATTGACTTGCATGGGTGATCCTTCAAAGTCTCCTACCTCCCGAGGCAATTTGAACAACTCCAACGCCTCTTCCAAAGTAACACTTTCTAATCTTTGATTTTTACGCAAGCTACTACGTTGTTTGTCCTCATCGTCGTTGTCACCTACTTGAACATAGGCACCATAGCGTCCAAACATAGCATATACTTCTTTGCCATTTTCGGGATGCTCTCCCAACAATCGTTGCTTGCCCAAAGTAGAGGCATCTACATCGGCCGTTACTTCTACTTTTTCGTGAAAACCACCATAAAAACCCTCAATCATTTTAACCCACTCTTGTTTACCCTGAGAAATTTCATCGAACTGTTTCTCAACATTTGCAGTAAAAGAGTAATCCATAATGTTGTCAAAATGCTGAATCAAAAAGTCATTGACAAGTATACCTACATCAGTAGGGAACATCTTGCCCTTGACTGCCCCGGTAATCTCGGTTTTGGTCTGTTTGTTTATCTTATCGGCTTTGAGCGTAAAAAACTGGTACGCCCTGGCCTTGCCTTCGCGTTCGGCTTTTTCTATGTAACCACGCTTTTGAATCGTAGAAATGGTAGGAGCATATGTAGAAGGACGTCCAATACCCATTTCTTCCAGTTTTTTTACCAAACTGGCTTCCGTATAACGGGCCGAAGGCTTGGTAAAACGTTCTATGGCGTTCATAAAGTCCAAATCGAGCACTTGTCCTACCTTCAGTGGAGGCAGCATTCCCTTGGTCAGGGCATTTTCTTCTTCATCATCTTCATTGTCCGAAGATTCTATATATACCTTCAAAAACCCATCGAACGTGATTACTTCACCTTTGGCAATCAAGTCAGGCATTTCTACCACTGATCCTGCGGTTTGGTTGTAGGCGATTGGGTCTATTTCTACCGTGGCAGTCGTACGCTCTAACTGGGCATCAGCCATTTGAGACGCAATGGCCCGTTTCCAAATGAGTTCATATAACTTTTGTTCATCCCGGTTGTTCCCCGCAGCTTGTACATCAAAACTAGTCGGGCGAATGGCTTCGTGTGCCTCTTGAGCAGTAGCCGACTTGGTTTTGTATTTTCTTTGTTTGAAATAATTTGCCCCAAAACTGTTTTCAATGGAGCTTTTGGCAGCTTGTATGGCATCATCCGACAAGTTGGTAGAATCAGTACGCATATAGGTAATTTTACCTGCTTCATACAGCTTTTGCGCCAAGCTCATCGTACGTGATACCGAATACCTCAATTTACGACTTGCTTCTTGTTGTAAGGTAGAAGTAGTAAAGGGCGGAGCGGGTGATTTCTTTCCTGGTTTTTTTTCTAGCTTCTTGATCGTATAAATGGCCCCTACACATTTCTCCAAAAATTCTTGAGCACTTTGCTCGTCCTTGATCTTTTTGGGAAGCTCAGCCACCAATTTTTTACCATCATCTAACCGAAATTCGGCCACCACTCTAAATGAAGACTCGGGAACAAACTTCTCAATGTCTCGTTCTCGTTCTACTACTATTCTTACTGCTACCGATTGTACCCTGCCTGCCGATAATCCTCCTTTGATTTTTTTCCAGAGTATGGGAGACAATTCAAAACCCACCAACCTATCCAAAATACGGCGAGCCTGTTGCGCATTGACCAAGTCTATGTCAATGCCTCTTGGAGATTCAATGGCCTTGGTAATTGCCTTTTTGGTAATTTCTCTAAAAACAATCCTTTTGGTGTTTTCAGTTCTGAGGTCTAATGCCTGCTGCAAATGCCAGGATATGGCCTCTCCTTCTCTATCATCATCAGTAGCCAGCCACACTATTTCTGCCTCTTTTGCAGATTTTTTCAGGTCGGCAATTACTTGCTTTTTATCATCAGAAATCACATAAGTAGGCTTAAAACCATTCGAGATATCAATGGCGTTGTTTGACTTGGGAAGATCACGTATGTGACCAAAACTTGATTTTACACTATAGTCTTTCCCCAAATATCCTTCAATTGTCTTTGCCTTGGCTGGTGACTCTACTATGACTAGATTTTTTGGCATAATTCAGTAAACGAGATTATTGATTACTCACAAATATGATTTATTTTTAAACAAAAAAACAAAAGCAATGCGAAATTAAAGATAATTTAAAACAAGAATATTACATGAACTTATCCACAATGCTTATGTATGTCTATAATCGTAATTTGTTGGAAAAGGTTGTAAGATCACCAAAAAAGCCTCGTTTTTTGATTTTAACAAATAAATCGACCAAAAATTGATACTCTTGAAAAATCAATCCTTTTGAATTATAAAAAAAATAAGACAAACCAATCTAAATCTTACACTATGCTACCAACGGACATGTGCTACTGTAAGGAAAAATTAAGTACTTTGAGTCACAAAAGTACAACTCCCTTTTTGTAAAGTTTGATATGAAAAAAAAGTTGTTATTAATGAGACATGCTGAAGCGCAGTCGTTTGCTCCTGGCAAAACCGATCACGCCCGAGCACTTACCCCCTATGGCGTTCAACAAGCCCAGCAAATGTCTCAACAATTGGTTGAACTGGGTTACTCTCCGGAAATAATCTATGCCAGTAACGCCCAACGTACTACTACAACTGCTGAAATATTTGCTCAAAAATTGAATTATCCTGCAAAAAACATCATATTTGATGGCTCGATTTACGAAACTACCCTAGAAGTGATGCTTTGGTTGATCAACAAAGTACCTGAGCAATATCAATCAGTAATGATGGTAGGCCACAATCCTACTACTTCTTATTTGATAGAGTATTTGGTAGCACAGTCAATTGCCGGAATTCCTACTTGTGGTATGGCACTCATCACCTTTGAGGTAGCCGAATGGGGCCACGTGTCGGCAGGTACCGGGATTTTAAATTGGATAAAACATCCATAACTTTCATTAGTTATTATAATTGTATGTTGTTTATTATTATTGCCATATTGGTTTATATCAGCCAGTCTATTCTAGCAGCCTGGTGGTGGATTGCAGTGGTGTCTTTTGTAGCCGCAATTTTAGTAGGACGTTCTAACCTAGAAGCCTTTTTATCAGGATTTTTAGGAGTAGCCGTAGTATGGGTTGCGCAAGCTTTTTTTATCAATCAAGCCAATGAAGGCTTATTGGCTGACAAAATTGCTCAGATATTCAAATTACCTGCGGGTGAATGGTTACTACTTATTACCGGATTGATAGGCGGATTGGTGGGAGCATTTTCGGCCCTTTCTGGCTATAGTCTCAAAGCCATCTTGCGTAAAAAATAAAGGCATATTTTTTTAATTTGTTCAAATAAAAATAATTACTTTTGCCGCCAATACTTGGATAATTTATCACCAATATTTATTGGTTTGCATAAAATTAAATTAACAATGAATTTTACTAAAAAGATTTCCTATTTAATTATATTTTCAGCTGTGTTTTCTTTGGCTTCTTGTGGATACGGCAAATACAATGCATCTTCAGCCGTGTCTGATAAAAAAGTAGAGTACGAAAACAGCCGTGTATATGGCGATGGTAAAGGTGAACCCGCTCGTCAAACCAAACAGACTTATCCAGCTCCCGATAGCATAAACACGCGAATAGGGGATATTAAAGAAAAGCTCTATGGCAAACCCAAAGATGTAGAGAGTGAAGAAACCGATGACGATGTTACAAAACCCGACTCTACCGATGCCAAGTTAGATACTTTGAAGGTAGACACCAAATAATCACTATCTTAGTACAAAAGACTTTTTGATGCTGTCGAACATTGATTTGACAGCATTCTTTTGCTTTAGGCTTATTATGCTGTAGTAGTCGGTATTATTTGTATTCCAGGCACTTATTCAATTATTTAAGCTTGGTCTTCGTTTTAGGGCATTCATTGAATAGCTCCTACCTCTCTTGCCAATCGCTTATTTCGAAACTATTAAAACTTTATACCATCTCCATTCCCAAAAGAAGATTATGAGGCATTATTGGTTTGTTTACGTGTGTATTGTCGTATTGCAAAGTTGTAACTTCGGTAAAGGCGGCTCTGACAAACCTGGTGCTACCATCACTCCTTCGTCTCAGGACGCTTACGTAAGTAAAATAGCTTATGATGCTGACACCCTTCTAAAATACCTTCACCAACGTAAAGGCTTCAACGGCAATGTGATGGTAGTTCATAACGGACTTAAGATTTTGCAAAAAAGTTATGGATATGCCGATTTCCGTAATAAGACCATTCTTACCGGTCAATCTAACTTCAGAATAGGCGCCATCAGTAAACAATTTACTGCGATGGCCATTATGATGTTGCAAGAGTCGGGCAAGCTTGCCTATGATGACAGCGTCAGTAAGTTTTTTAGAGGTTTTCCTTACCCTCAAATCACCATTCGTCAATTGTTGACCCATACATCAGGATTACCCAACTACGGAGAATATTTTGCTAAAGTGGTGCTTACCTCTAAATACAAATTTACTTCGCCTACCAATCAAGATGTGTTGCTTTGGCTCATCAACGAAAAACCCAAGCTCTATTTCAAACCAGGCGAAAGCTGGCTCTATACCAATACTGGTTATGTGTTGCTGGCGCTCATCGTAGAAAAGGCATCACATCAACCTTTTTTCAGGTATCTTCAAGAAAGGATATTTAAACCCCTGGACATGACCAACACCTTGGTATACGACAAAAAACGGATTACCAAGATACCTCATCGGGTATATGGTTTTCGGAGAAAACAACGTCTCTATGACAAACATTTGTTCGATCGTATCTTTGGTGATAGCAACTTGTATTCTTCTACCGAGGATTTATACAAGTGGGATCAGGCCCTTCGTACCGAAAGGTTGGTAAAAAAAACTACCCTAGATGAAGCTTTCTCACCTACTCCTTATTTCAAAGGTTTTTTTAAAAAAAACTATGGGTTTGGTTGGCATTTAAACAAGGAGCAGCAAATTGCGTTTCATTCGGGTAGTAGTGGTGGGTTTAGATGTTCTATTATGAGAGGGCTCGATAAGGATAACTGTGTGGTATTGCTGACCAACAACGAGGATGGATGCTACGAAAACATTACAAAGACAATTTTTGATTGGCTAGATTAACAAAAATTGAAATGAATCATGTAATATTGAGAATCATTGCTTTAGTCACTTCGGCACGCTATTTATTGAGTATTCAATTGACTGCAGCAAATTATTTAAAATTTTGATAAGGACAGACATGTATAAATGGTTGCTTTTTTTGCTATTCATTCCTTTGTGTTTCTTCAGCTATGGGCAACACGGTAGCAGATATTGGTGACCTTGAGGAGAGGTTAAAAAAATCTACTGATGACCCGACTCGTATTTCTTTACTAAATCAATTGAGTGAAATTTACGTTACGACACGTTATCAGAAGGCCATTCTCTATAACCAACAAGCCATCAAACATGCCACTAGCACCAGCAACCAAAAAGGACTTGCCAAGGCGTTTCTTATTCAGGGAACCCTCCTGAATATTCAACGTAAGCCCATTGCAGCCATTACTGCTTATAAAAAATCGGATAGTCTTTACACCCGTTTGGTAGACATGCCCAACAAAGTGGATGTTTACTCCCAGTTGGCTCAGGTATTTTTAGAGTACCAAGATACTACTCAAGCTGCTATCTATTTAGAAGATGCACTCAACATTGCTGTAGGAAACAAGTACACCAACGGTGCAATGTCTACTACCAAACTACTGGGGAAGGTATACATCGCCCAACAAAAGTATACAAAAGCCGATAAAATATTAAATGATGGAATCAATGCCACGGCACAGCTCAAATCAGGGAAAACCAAAGCTTTGGGGCATCTTTATGTTCAGTTTGGTCGGGCTTATGGCCAACAAAAACAATACAAAAAAGCCATTGATTTACTGCAAAAAGGATTAAAAAATAGCCAAGAAGCAAAAAATCCGGCAACGACAATTCGTGGATTACATTATTTGGGTCTGGTAGCCCAAGCTGAACAACAAGACCAGAAAGCAGTGAATTATTTTGAGCAATCTATCAAAGTAGCCAACGACCATCAACGCAAACTGCTACTCAGTGAAAACTACTTGCATTGGGCCCAAATACTGGTACAAGAGGATAAATCTAATGAGGAACTCAATCAAGGTCTTTTATTAGCCGAAAAGGCTTATGAAACCACTTCTAATTATAGCAATCCAGTATTGAGTCAGAATGCCGTAAAAATATTGCTGGAAGCTTACACCAGACAGAAAAAACCAGCCCAGGTAAAGGAATATCAAGCCATTTATCAAACCCTAAATGATTCTATCCGGTCCAGGGCCAATCAAAAACAGTTGGGGTTGATGGCGTTTCAACTCAAAATACAACAGCAAGCGCAAATTGAAAAGATACAAGGCCAGCATCAGGCGCAAATCAACAAAACCAATAATCAGAAACAGTGGCTGATGCTCATTTTATTGGTCTCAGCTCTGGGTTAAAACCCTGCACTTTCAGTGCAATACTTTA
>CALDJV010000122.1 GCA_937899305.1 uncultured Cytophagaceae bacterium | reverse complement strand
AGAGACGATTTTTTTTGCAACGATAACGCAAGCTTTTGCTTGGGGAGCCTTATCCAAGAGTTGGAAGTTTTACCAAGTCCAGTTGGTAGTTCTTCTAATAGATCAGGTTATACCCAACTAGTTGCGGCTATGCACCAACACACTAGTAACTTCTTTGAGATTGATCCAACTACTCATCCAGCGCAGCTTATTTTACTACAGCATATAGAGCGGATAATTTTATTGATGGTGCTCATTCCTTACTTACGCCCTGAACTCTACAATTGCTTTAGAAAAAAGGACGAGGATGGAGATGTATTCATAGAGTTTGGAGGGTTGTGGCAAACCACGGGAAATAGTCCTTTCTTTTTACCTACTGGCCAAACCTTGGTACATGTATTGGCCGGGCAAAACCTGGAACGTCGAGCCTTGATTACTCAAATATTATCTCAGGATCATTACCTGATAAAAGAAGGGGTGATTAAATTAAGACAAATAGCCGATCATTTACCACTGCTGAGTCAACAACTTTTATTGGGTGATCAGTATGTCGAATTGCTGGTAAAACATACTGCTTATCACCCTCAATACTCGGAGGGGTTTCCTGCTACCTTGCTCAATACCTCAAAAGATTGGGAGGATTTGATTCTGGATGAAAAAACGACCACCTTGGTAAGCCAAGCCCGCAAGTGGGTTGTACATTACAACGACATTCGTAAACAATGCACCAGTCAAGGAATGAAAGGGTATCGTTTGTTGATGTCAGGGCCTTCGGGTACAGGCAAAAGCTTTACCGCAGCGCTGCTTGGCAAAGAAGCGGGGAAGCCCATTTACCGCATAGATATCTCGAATATTGTAGATAAGTATGTAGGCGAAACCAGCAAAAAACTGGCAAAAATCTTTGCCTTGGCCGAAAAACAAGACTGGATTCTTTTTTTTGACGAAGGCGATGCCCTCTTTGGCAAGCGGAGCAGTGGAGGAGGCCAAAGCAATGAGCGTTATGCCAATCAGGAGGTAAGCTATTTACTCTATAAGCTGGAAGAATATGAGGGGATGATTTTTTTGGCCACCAACAAAGGTACCGCCATTGATGAGGCGTTTGAGCGTCGTTTCGATTCTTTGATAGAATTTCGTAAACCCGATGAATACACCCGTCAGCAGCTATGGCATTACTTTTTTGACGTACCAGGCGTATTAGAGTTAGCCCCAGAAATAAACCGAGGCAACTGGCGGGAATTGGCCAATAAAGGAAAGGTAAGTGCGGCCTGGATAGAGCAATTTTATCAATATTGCCTGATGCAAGTTTCAGCCAAGGGTTCAAACCATATCACCACCACCGAGATGCGTCAATACCTAAAATGGTATAGTTGGGAACGAGGATATTTTAATCTGGCTCACCAGGATTTATTTAAACGAAAACATTAGCTACCAGGCTTTGCCAGATACTTCTGAACATCTCTAAAAAGTTAAACCCCAAAGAATCAAATTAAAAAAACCATTGCTATGATAACACCCGTATTGGAACTGATTCGTAGTGAATTAGAAGCATTTTTTACCCCTCAGTTTACTGATGAGGCCCCCGAAATAGTGCTTGACAAACTCATGACCCGGAGTGGTAAGTCTACTATTCCTGAAGACGAAGATCGCGTGGTCATTACTTTGCTCAACCTGGAAGAGGAAAGAAATACAAACCCAGGACGTACCAGTGACCCTGGGAATGCCTACTGCTTCAATCTATGCCTGTTGTTTTCGGTATATGAGCGAGAAAAAGAACGAGACAAAAACGATTATATAAAATGCATTAAATATTTGGATCTGGTGCTAAGGTATTTTCAACAAAATACAGTCATGACTCCACAAAGTCAACCACAGCTACCCGAAGGTGTTCAGCACTTGCAGTTTAATTTAATGAATGAGAGCCTGCGGGAAACCAGTTATATCTGGACAATGACTGGTGCTAAACATGCCCCTTCGGTGATGTATCAGGTAAGGAGTGTTGCAGTAGGAGATCGATTAAAAAACCGAATCTCGGGAGTGATGGGAGGGGTATCTATACTTTAACTCATTTCAACTTTCTTTTAGCATACATAACATTTTTATACGATGTATTTTCATATTGTACGTTTATCAGCAAACCATCAGGTAATACCTATTGGCTTGTCAGAGTGGGAAGCATTTGTGGAACAACAGGAAAATTTTTATTGGGCTGACACCGCCAATCATAGTAAAAATGAGGCCATCTATTTTATAAATACTCAGGATGAGCAGGGTATGGATTGGTTCCTACGGGAAGATGGAACTTTTAAATTTAAAAATACCAAGCTGTCTTTAGAACATCCTTATATACAAAAAATAAGCGAAGTTGCTGAGGCATTAGATGCGCAAGTAATAAAAGGCGATATATTAATAAACAAGTTCGATCCGGGTGAAACAATTGTGCCATCAACAAATTGTATTCCTGCTGTTTTACCCACTACTGATCAAACTAAAGTAGTATCCTCTTCATCTCCAGAAATTTTAGATGTAAAAGTCAAAAGCATCAGAAAACTATCTTATCAAGCCAAAGCGCAGCTTAAGCCTCCTCCTGCCATTAAAAAAATAGTGTTACATACTCAAGAAACTGAACTTCGTTTGGGGAATTCTTTTCAAGGTGATTTGATTGTACCCTTCGAGCATCCTTCTACCAAAGAGAACGGGCCCTATTTTCGGATAAGAAACATCTGGTTGTCCATTATCAAAGTTCAAGAAAACACCTATACTTTTGAGGTCGAGACTTCATTTGTAGTAGAGGCAAACCAAGACCATTTTTTTTATAAAGAAAAAAGTAAAATTATGGCTAATAGAAGTATTATTGAAGTTTGAGGTAACTTTGCGTAATCGTTGAATATCAACCTAGCCTACCAGCAAGCCGATAACGAACAAGGGGGAACGACGTTGCCCGGTACCCAGTTTTACCAGTTGACTTCGGCCTACAACATTGCCTGGACCCAATTGGATATGAGCGCTTCGCTGGCCTTTAACTACAATCAAAACCTGGCCGAAAACCTGGATACCCGGATGTTGGGCCCCACCCTCACGGTCAATAAGAGTTTGCTAAAACGTCAACTCACCCTGGTGCTGTCCGCATCGTTCAACCAGGCTTTTACCAACGGTACCCAGACCAATCAGGTGATGAATGGGCGCCTGGGAATCAATTATACCTTTGTGCAAAAACACCGTTTGGGCTTCAATGCTATTTATTTAAATCAACAAACCCAGGCCGAACAAGCCAATGCTTTTTCTGAATTTACGGGTACTTTGAATTATAGCTATAGCTTTTAAAGTACAATTACCTGACCACTTTTTTACTGATATTCCTCTTTTGGGGTAAAAGGAGTGTCTTTCATTATTCGGGATATGTTTCATTTGGTCTCCTTACCAGTAAGACCAAATGAGGGGAAGTGTCTTGATCAGAACCAGTAGTTTTTCCGATAGATGAGGGTATTTTTCTTTTTCACAATGAAGTGAGTATGCATTTTGCCTAAGTCGTTGACTTACAATGATCAACTGCATCAATAGTTATTCGTATCGGTGATGATCAATGGACTGAATGTGGTGGACTATAGTTATAAGTACTTCCAATCAATCGATCCCTGATTTTTTAAAATAGGTCAAAGAATTACCATTTTTGCTATAAATAAGTTACTTTAGGAGTTAATATCAATTATGTGCCCTTATTCTTCTTTTCAACCATTACCTGCTACGAACAGACCTCTATCTACATCTTAACGCTCATTTGAGAGGAAACCCAAGAGGCAAAAAGATTTGTAAGAACAAGAAACATCCAAGCAAATGCCCACTAAACACTTATTTTTATTAGCAAAGAATATCACTCAATCTCAATGCATTTTTTCTTCTTTCTCTCTGTTTTTTACCTTTGCAAGCCACCAAACCTAAGGTTGTTTTTATTTGCGGTCTCAATCATCTAACCCAATACGTATGGTAGGTGTATTGACCCATTGTTTGACAATCCATTGAAATAAAGCTATTTATACTATACCTGCTTCTAATTACTTACATGAATTTTAAGCGTTCCTTTTTTTGCCTATGGCTAATAGGCTTGATTTGGATCATGCATCCCCTTCAGGCCCAAAGATTTTATAACCTCAAACATTACACTACCGATGATGGTTTGCCCCACAACATCGGATACGGCCTGATGCAAGACAGCAAAGGCTTTATGTGGATTTGTACTGATGACGGTTTGGTACGCTTCGATGGAAGTGACTTCAAGGTATACCGTAGTTCGGATGGCCTACTGAGCAATTACCCCATCGATGTTACAGAAGACAAGGACGGTACCCTTTGGGTTGGGAGCTGGAAAGGAGGAGTCAATTATCTCAAAAACGATTCTATTTATACTCCAGCCTTCAATCGTTCATTTTTTAGAGTGTACCAATTAAACATCCAAGACGATCAACTGTTGTTGTCTGACATAAGGCATAAGACTGCGCTTTACCACAAGAAAGGAAAGCAGTGGGTACTGCCAAAGGCCCAGCAAGACAAGACGCTTTATATCAACAAAGACTCTAGTCTTACCTTTGCTCAGGATTTAGATACTACCAAACATATTACGGGATTTGTGAATCAGGGAAGTTACCTGACCCACGGTGGAAAAGCATTGATATACGGCGATGTTTCAGGGGTTTGGGAGTACCACAACGAAAAGTTTAAGCCGTTTTACCCTGATATTATCAAAAAAGATACGATTTATTGTATTGTACAGGACGAGGCTCACAATTTTTGGTTAGGATGTAAAGATAAAATCATTAAAATCGATCCACAGGGTAAAAAGGAGGTACTTTCGGAGGGGCTTCCTGATACAAATATCTATGGTATCAAATTGGACCCTTCCGGGAAAATCTACTTTTTGACCAGTTTTAACGACCTCAACCACCGTAAGTTATACTGTTATGATCCTGCGACCAAAAAGCGCACTGATTTGTTGAAGCGCTATGACCTGAAAACGCTTCCAGTAGATATAGAAATAGACAAAGAAAGGAATGTGTGGTTTACTACCAGTGGCGATGGCGTATATTGTATTACTGCCTCTCCCTTTAGTCATTTTGTGGAAACCAATGGCCTCAGTACTCAATTTGTGAAACACATTGCCCAAGACCAGCAAGGCAATGTATATGCGGGTACCATCAATGGCTTATTTGTTTTGAAGAACAATCGCTTTTCGAAAATCAAGTTTTTTGAGCAAGCAAGAAATGCGGAAGTGATGAGCTTGTTACCCAATAAGGAAGGATTGTTGGTAAACATCATACAATACAAACCAGCCAGAGAATACGCGTTTCAGGTCAATAATTCAGAAGTTAAACCTGTTCAAGAAGTTGAGAGCAGGTTTGCCCAATATATGGACCACAAAGGAGACCTGTGGGATTTTAGAGATGCCCAACTCAATGTATACACCCCTCAAGGCGAAGGTGAATCACAAATACGTAATTATAAGTTACCTAGAAATATACTCATACACCAAGTATTTGAATACGAAAACAAACACTGGTTGGCGACCAACAAAGGGCTGTTGTCATTTAGAGAACAACAAGTGAATGGGAAGTTGGACTTACAAATGCTTGATGCAATCAAAGTAAAAGATGGGTTACCCGGTGATTTTGTGAATGTAGTAGCCAAGGGCAAAGATGGAGTGCTGTGGATTGGGACTAAAGAGGGGATTGGAATATGGAAAAATGGAAAGATAACCACATTGACTACCAAAGATGGGCTGATTTCTAACAATTGTACCAGTATATTGGTAGACCACCGGGGGCATTTGTGGATAGGAACCTCCAAGGGATTGTCTTATTTTGATGGAGAAAGGTTTATCAACTTTAACCACAAAACCGGATTGATTTCTCCTGATATTAGTTGTTTGTATTTGGACGACCAAAAAAGGCTCTGGATTGGTACCAGCCGAGGGATTTCTATGCTCAATATCCAGCAAAGCCCTCAGTTGATACAGTCTCCCAAGCTGTATCTAGAGCAGGTTTTGGTGAACGGGGTTCCCCAAGATTACACGACGGGATTGAACTTGAAATACGGTGAAGGACTCAAAATTGATTTTCGGATACTTACCTTCATCCATCCCAAGGGCATACGGTATCAGTATCGCCTCAATAAAGGAAAGTGGCAAGAGTCAAGTCTCGGTGTGGCGCAATACAATCAATTTTCATCAGGTGATTATACTTTTGAAGTACGGGCCAAAAAATTCAATAGCTTATGGTCAGCCGTCCAAAAAATTACCTTTGAAGTATCGCCACCACTTTGGCGTACCTGGTGGGCTTTTGTGAGTTACATCATTGGGTTGGCCTTACTGGTATTCCTGATTGTAAAGTGGCGATCTACCCAATTAGAAAGAGAGAAACTGCACCTCGAGAGCGTGGTGGCAGAACGTACCCACCAATTGGAACAGCAAAAGGAGGAGATTACTTTACAGGCCGAAAAACTCAAGGAAGTAGACGAGCTAAAGTCTCGTTTTTTCTCTAATATTTCGCACGAACTCAAAACACCACTGGCAATGATTTTGGGGCCAGCAGAAAACCTCCGGGCAAGTGCACCCAACGAAAAGTCCAAGGCTTACACGCAATACATTTTGGCCAATACCCAACGCCTGATGAAACTGATTAACCAATTGATGGATTTTTCTAAGTTGGAAATGGGCAAAATGACCTTGAAATTGGCTTCTGGGAATCTCAAAGTGTTTTTAGATCAGGTTTTGCACTCATTTGAACCACTGGCTCAACAAAAACAAATTGACATCGTGTTGAAAAACCTATCAGAGCCGGCTTTTTATGAATTTGACCAAGACAAGATCGAAAAAGTATTATTCAACTTGCTTTCCAATGCATTTAAGTTTACTCCCAACCAAGGAAAAATAACCCTACAATGTGTAGAAGTGTTAGGAGGGGTACAAATTACGGTGACCGATAATGGGCTGGGCATTCCTTCTAAACAATTGCCCTACATATTTGAACGTTTTTATCAGGTAGATAGCTCTCAGACCCGTGAGTTTGAAGGAACCGGAATTGGATTGTCGTTGGTGAAAGAATTGGTAGAGTTGCACCACGGAACAATCAAAGTCGAGAGTAGGGTCAACGAGGGGACTACCTTTGTGGTTGATTTACCTTTGTTAAAGAAAGAAAGAGCGCAAAACAAAGTAGACGAGCAGAAAGCGGACCCGAAAGAAACAGACCCAAAAGAAATAAGCCCAAAACAAATAGAACAGAACAAAGAACAAGTGTCTGTTGCAACTACATCTATTGGCCAAGCTACAAGCGACAAAGCAGTGCCTGTCAAACCACCATCAGATGGCGAGAAAAGTATGGTGTTGGTGGTAGAAGACAACCTGGATTTGCGAAATTTTATTTGCCAGGAATTGAGTCAAGAC
>CALDJV010000121.1 GCA_937899305.1 uncultured Cytophagaceae bacterium | reverse complement strand
TTTTGATGGTTAACTCCAAATATTTTGGTTTTGAATGGAAGGTTTATTGTAACTCCATTAAAAGGAACTTCTATTGATGTAGATGGTTCTAAATGTTGATCAGTATCATCCCTAAACCAAGCATATAAGGGGGCTATACGTTTATAGGTCAGTTGCTTGTTCTCCCTCATATTTGTTAGACTTACTTCTCCATCAAATGGTGCTATATGCACGAGTATATATGCATTGAATCCTCTGGGGTTAATTTTTTTCCAATCAAGGTTGGGACTCTTTGTATCCCAATTGATTTGAAATATTTTTTCATTCCAGGTGGTATAGTCCCCATTATCTATATTGCCATCATTTGGCAATATTGGAGAATCCATTTTAACATCTCCCAACCAAATAATATTTTTGTCTTGACCTTCTTCAAAATCCTGATACCATTGATTCGGAAATTCAAAATTAGGATGGTCTACGTTGGTAAAAGCCAATAAACAACGAACGTATCCCCCAGGTATAGATGGTAGGTGAGTTCCTTCATTAATTACTCTAATGTGGATAGTTTGAGGTTGATTAAGTGTTAAGTCACGTTTGAGTATTGGTTGTATATGACGATTAAATCCAGACTCTTGTTTGATACTACGAGGGATATCAGATCCGGGTCTTACCCAAATATCAGGGCTATTAATTGTGAGAGAGTTATTATCAATTGCATCCCGTATCCTCAACTTTCTATGCCCATGGTCATAGTCTTTTGCTACTTGGACAGTCCGTTTGGCGTTAACTCTACCATAACCGTACAAATTACTAAATTTTATAGTTTGACCAGCAAATACTTTATCAGGCAGATCTGTCCAACTTGGATGATTACTATCTACTTGATCACTGTTTCTTGCCAAAATATCTTTAACTTCTAAGACATTCAATGTTGGTTTTACAGAAAGCATTAAAGCCACTACTCCTGATACAATAGGGCAAGCACCTGAGGTTCCAGTAAAATTTGAGCTAAAATTACCAAATCCAATACTTTGTACAGTTTTGCCATTGTCTCTTAGCCCGCTTAATGTGTGAAAATTAGAAAAAGTAACTTTATTTCCTTCAAGGGCGGCAATGCGGAGTGTTGAATTAAAACCAGAGACTGACAACTGCCCGCCAACAAATAAACCCTCAGTGCTGTATAATTGACAAGAACTACCTGATACTACAGTTTTAATACTTGAACTTGGAGGTTGGGGAATGACATAAATGTCATCTGTTACATTTTGAGTGATCTTATCTTTGAGAGTTACTTTATAAACAGTTTGTCCCCCAATAGTAATTGCTTCTATCTTTTTGATTTCTGTGTGATTTCCAGATTTACCGTCTCCTAATGAGCCAATGTAAATGTCCTGATCTTTAGCAAACCCCCTATTACTCTCAACATAAATAATATCGTCATCATTTGTATCTTGTACAAGACGGGTAAAAAGCGGAGCGATAGATACTTTTGATTTGTTTAAAGTTAACTTGTTTTTGGTGTAATAAAGTGCAGAATTAAGTGTTATTTTACGCCCATTTTTATTGACGTTAGTAATGTAACGGATTTCAAATTCATTTTCATCTTTACGATTACCAATGCTAACATGTTGTCCTTTAAAAACCCCTTGGATATTATCTAATTCTAAAATAGTATGAGCACTATTTACCCCCTTTACTGTTAACTTGAGTGGACTATCTGCATAAAACTCTCCACAGTTGTGAATAGTAGTGGAATAAAGTTTCCTACGCGCATAATTCCCACTACTACCTCCTCCAGGAGCTACAATATCTAATTGAGACCCTGTACTACTATAGCTGGCTTTTTGCTCGGGAATAGTGCTTGAGTTGGATTCATAATAATCATCATGTATTGCAGTAGCTCCTACTACCAATGGGTAATCGTATTGGGCTAGGGGCTGATTTTCTTGAACATCTATGTTCGAGTTGCCAGCACCAATATTGAATATAACGCCTCTACCTTCTCTGCTGAAAGACATTAGGTACAAGAAAAAATCATCAAGGTTAGGTGGGTCAAAGACAAGGAAACGATCTTTCTCGTTTCGCGCTTCTGAATTGCGTATTTTTGCTTGGCTTAGGTTTATTATGCTACTAGCCTGATTGTATTCGATTTGATTAGTATTTATAAAATCTTGAAATTCTTTTGTGCGTAATCTTTTGATCATAACTAAAAGAAGACTGATTCTATCGATGCCCAAGTTCATGTGCTTTATATATTTGGGAGATGCTATTTTCAAACCAATGTCTGTCAAGCCTGATAGATAGAATAAAAGACCTAAGACGGTAAATTCATTGTTTGTATTACCAGCTATAAATTTTATATTAGGAGCAACCCCTGCTATGCCATTTCCTTCATAGTGGACTTTGATGGTATTGTCAGGATTAAGTTTTCTTGCTTTGGCGGTAATAAGTCCAGTAACCGCAGTACCATGAATCCCTTCACTATCATCATTGTGAGATAGATAAATATCATCTTCATCATCAATAAATAGCCTCGCTTTTGGTAACCCATCTGATACCTTTCCTTTGAAACCTTGATGCTCTACTCTACCATTTCTTGTTTGTACACCAGAGTCTATGACCCCTACAATTATCTTTGGATTACCATAAGCATTTTGACCATTCGAGGCGAGTATATCCCAGGCTTCTGGAGTTTCAATCAGTTTCAAATACCACTGTTGTTCAAAAAATTCATTATCAGGTTTAATTGGCATATACTTAATTTTTGAATTTGACTTAAATAAATTAGAATACTATACGCTATGAACTTCCACCTCCCTATTCAATTAGACATACCTTGCCTGATATCGGTACCAAATCATTGAATGAAATGGTGCTGAATGATTGGTTTAGGAAAACGAATAATAAAAGAGAACTGGGAAACGAAGCCCTACAAAAGAAGGCAACTCAAGTAGTCGGGGGGAGTCTTGTGGTTTACTAGTTGATGTACTTTGATGTGATTTGGCATATTGGATACTATAGCGTTCATGTTGTTGATTTTAGTTGCAGATTATCTTGATGGCACAGCGAGCATATGGTCAAAAGAGGACTGTGTAGGATGCTGTTGATCACCTATTATTGATTAAAGTATTTGTACAACCAATACGTGTTGTACTTGCATTGATGTTGCTAAAGAATAAAAAAAAGCGGAAAACCACTTGGACATATCAGTCAAAATTTTACACATATCAGTCAAGACCTTGGACATATCTATCATTCCAAATGGGAGGGCTTGAAAATCAGGGTTTTAACGAGTGGGTGAAAATGTCTTGAGTCTCAACTAATTTTCAGAAAAAAAGTACTTTTGAAGAAGTTGAGACCTGTTAAGACGAATGTTTTTTGATTGGTTCTTGATTTTTGAGAAAAATTACCCACAAAAAAAGACCGCCCCAATCAAGGAGCAGCCTCGGTATTTTTTATTAACCCAAGTAAGGATAAAAAAATAACCTTTCGATTTGACAAGTTGGAAACCACCACCTAGTGAATCAAAAATAGTCGTCTGTGGACTATGGACTATCGACTGTGGACCAAAGACGAACCCTCAACTTGAAGTCAAAACGAAACTTTATTTTTCACGAATTACTTAGTTAAATGCTTCGCATAGCCACATAACAATGCAGCCATTTTAACCATTAAATCACCACATTCACAATTCGCTTGGGTACAATGATCACCTTCTTGGGCGGTTTGCCCTCCAACCATTTCTGCACCACCTCGTTGTCCAACACCTGGCGTTCTATGTCCTCCTTGGGCATATCCAAAGGCACCTTGATCGTGGTCCGTTTTTTACCATTGATCGACACCGGATATTCAAACGAACTTTCCTGCAAGTACTTTTCGTCGTGTTTGGGGAACGTAGCATGATGGATGCTCGTGATGTGCCCCATTTTGGCCCACAAATCTTCGGTAATATGAGGCGCATAAGGTGCCGCAATCAACAACAACTTCTCTAATACTTCGTGTTTGTTGCATTTCAAGTCAGTCAACTCATTCACGCAAATCATCAATGTACTCACCGGAGTATTGAAAGCAAAGCGCTCCAAATCTTCGGTCAACCTTTTGATGGCCTTGTGAATCACTTTTTGTTCGGCATCACTGGGCGCGCCCTCGGTGGTATCAAACTCTCCCTGGTCGTTGAACTGGTGAAACAAACGCCACATTTTACGCATAAACTTATGCACCCCATCTATGCCCTTGGTATCCCAGGGTTTAGATTGTTCTAAAGGCCCCAAAAACATCTCATAGCATCGCAAAGTATCCGCGCTAAAGTCATTGATCACACTTACTGGGTCAATGGCATTGTGGTAGCGCTTGCCCATTTTTTCTATTCTACGAGTGCAATAAAAAGCCCCGTCTGGGTCAGTTACAAACTCAGCCTCTTTGAAATCTTCCGGTTTCCAGGTTCTCAAAACTTCCGGATCAATGGTATCTTCCCCGGTCAAGGCGGCTACCGTTACGTGAATTTCAATTAAGTTATCTTTAGGATAATCACCCTTTTGCTTGGCCGAAATGTATTTGCTGGAATCATCTTTCAAACGATAAATAATCGCTGAATTTCCTTGAATCATTCCTTGGTTGATCAACTTCTTGAAGGGTTCGTCATAAGGCAAGAAGCCCCGATCGAACAAGAAATGAGACCAAAAGCGGGAATACAACAAGTGGCTCACCGCATGCTCGGTACCTCCAATGTACAAATCTACCTGATTCCAATACTTGGTTTTTTCAGTGTTGGCAAACTCATCGGCATTGTTGGCATCCATATAACGGGCAAAATACCACGAAGAACCTGCCCAACCCGGCATAGTAGTCAACTCGTAAGGGTATTGATCTTGATAAGCCCAACCTTCGGCCCGACCCAAAGGAGGATCTCCATCGGCAGTAGGTTTGTACTCGCTTATTTCGGGCAAAGTCAAAGGCAATTCCTCTTCCTTGATCATATAAGGCACTCCATTTTTGAAATAAGCTGGTACGGGCTCTCCCCAATAACGCTGACGGCTAAACACTGCATCGCGCAAACGGAAGTTGATTTTACCCTTGCCCGTACCTTCTGCTTCGGCCTTTTTAATCACGGCCTGAATGGCGTCCAAACAAGACATACCATCCAAGTAGCCCGAATTGATCATAATGCCGTCTTTGGTGGGATTGGCTTCCGCTATCTCTCCATTTTCGTCCAACTTGGTGCCTTCTACTACTGGGGTAATGGGCAATTGATAATGCTTGGCAAATCGGAAATCGCGTTCATCGCCTCCTGGTACCGCCATCACTACTCCAGTACCATAACCAGCCAATACATAATCAGCGATCCACAACGGTACCTCTTCTCCCGAGATAGGATTGATGACGTAGGAGCCAGTAAAAACGCCCGATACTTTCTTTACTTCACTTTGACGCTCGCGTTCTGGGCGGTTTTTGGCCATTTCTACGTAAGCTTCTACGGCTGCCTTTTGCTCGGCAGTAGTCAATTGAGGTACCAATTCGTGCTCAGGAGCCATCACCATAAAATTCACCCCATAAATGGTATCTGGTCGGGTGGTAAAGCAAGTCAACGTGATGTCACTTGCTTGCCCTTCTTTTGGAGCAACCTTAAAATCCATCTCAGCCCCGTGCGATTTACCAATCCAATTGCGCTGCATTTCTTTCAATGGCTCAGGCCAATCGATGCGATCCAAACCAGTCAACAAACGATCGGCATAGGCAGTAATGCGCATCGACCATTGCTTCATTTTTTTTCGCTCTACCGGATGTCCTCCTCGTTCCGAAACCCCATCTTTCACCTCATCGTTGGCCAACACAGTTCCCAAAGCAGGGCACCAGTTCACTACTGAGTCGGCTACGTAGGTCAAACGGTATTTCAATGAGATTTCATATTGCTGCTCTTCGGTGTAAGCATTCCACTCGTCAGCGGTAAACGAAGGTGTATCGTCGTCGCAAGCAGCATTTACTTGTGTGTTTCCTGTTTGGGCAAAAATGGCGTACAAACTTTCAATTGGTTCCGCTTTGTTGTCATCATAGTTGAACCAAGAATTGAAAATTTGGATGAAAATCCATTGAGTCCATTTATAAAACTGAGGGTCAGAAGTTTGCACCTCCCGTTCCCAGTCAAAGCAAAAGCCCAATTTGGACAATTGCTGTTTAAAGTTGGCAATGTTATCTTCGGTAGTTACGGCAGGGTGTTGTCCGGTATCTATGGCGTGTTGCTCGGCAGGCAAACCAAATGAGTCAAAGCCCATGGGGTGTAATACGTTGAACCCTTGCATGCGCTTGTAGCGCGTCATGATATCAGAGGCGGTATAGCCCAAGGGGTGCCCAATGTGCAAGCCCTTACCCGAAGGATATGGGAACATATCCAAGGCATAATACTTGGGCTTGTTATGATCTATTTCGGTTTTGTAAACGTCGTTTTTTTGCCAATATTCCTGCCACTTGGGCTCTATTTGTTTGGGATCGTAAACCATTAGTATTGAAAATTTTCAGAAGCGTAATCTGTTTGAGCCTATCTAGCCACGAGATAGGATTCAATTGTTACAAATTGTATATCTATCTACTTTAGTCCCGAAAATCGGGAATTGAGAACAACGCAAGAATTAAGAAGACAAGAGGAATCTTTATGACAAAGGTGCTCTTGCCGAAAATTGCGCTGCAAAATTAGAAATTTTTTGCACGCACTTGGGTTCCAATGCATATAAATTGGAGCCAAGGTGAAAAAATTAAAATTGAAGTCAGAAAATAAGGTTTGAAAAAATCAAATAGGGGAGTAGGGGCACTGTTATAAATTGCCCAAAAGTAAGAGACGCAGGAGGTAATCGGCGTATTTGAAATGTGAATAATACATGATTGTATTGAGTTTGATTTTTTTGAGTATACGCAAAGTTAAGTAAAAAGGTATATAATTACCCATACTACTGGACATTTTTCGTTTGTGGAGACACAAACGAAGGCGACCGCGCCGTGGGCAGTGTCTTCACTGCCAACTTTAGCCAAAATGTCTAGTAGTATGGATTTTGGGTAAACAAGAACATCATATTTATTGAGCCATTCCATACAACCTTCCCCTATACGCACTTTGGGTTATGCCTTGTTGCTAGTGTTCTGTCAAGGTCATATTTTAGGATAAGATACCGATGACAAAACACTGGACAACAAAAAAAGCCCCAAGAGGGGCTTTCACATATGATAAGATTGAGCTTTTGTTGTTAGTAAAACTACAAAAATAACTTAATCCATTTAGCTAATCTCTGGCCACTATACTTCGTCAAAAAATAGAGCAAATAGTGCTACTATTAGCCAATTTTTTAGACTTGTCTAGCGCCAAGATATTGCACTAAATTTGGATTAGTTTATTGGTCTCAGCTCTGGGTTAAAACCCTGCACTTTCAGTGCAATACTTTAGT
>CALDJV010000120.1 GCA_937899305.1 uncultured Cytophagaceae bacterium | reverse complement strand
TTGAGCAAATCAAGCGCGAAGTAGCATTGTTGAGAGACGAAGCAGACTTGCAAAGCAAACAGATGTCGCAAGAGGTAGACAAGGTAACCAAGCAAATCAATAGTCTGGAAAAACTATTCGAGGACTTGGTGCTGAGTATCCGTACCCGAGGCTTCAAAGACAAAGGTCTGGAAGGAGAGATGCGCAAGGCCATTCACAAACTAGAAATCAATGGTCAAAAATACAAGCTGTCCGAAACCAAAATATTGACGATTCGTCGCCACGAAAAAGATTACATTATTAGGAAAGAAAATGAATACGTGGACCGCGTCCTGACGGCAGTAGTGGTATTGCAAAGCGAAATCAAACGAGTGGTACAAACCCCAGCCGATCAGCAAGAACTGTTAAGCAATATTGAAGAATATCGTCAAGCGTTTTTAGAGTTGGTAAAAGTAGAGAAGCGAATCGGTTTCCACAACCAAAGTGGTTTGAAAAAGAAGCTCAACGATTCTTTAGAACAACTAGAGAAAGACATTCAGCGGATCGACCAAATTGTATTTGATGCTTCTAGTCGAGTAAGAGCCAATGTAAAATATACCCTCATAGGTTTACTCACAATTTTTGTGTTTTTGAGCATTGCCTTGGGCGTATTTGTCAATCAAAAACTTGGTCGTCCCATTACCCTGTTGTCCAATTCTATCAATTGGGTCATTCAAAACGATTTCAGCGAAGAGAGTCAAATCCACAGCATCAACAACAAAGATGAGATAGGACGCTTGGCCAATGACTTTCAACACATGCTAGAAGCAGTACAAACCCGAACCCAAGAAGTACTGAAGCAAAAGAACTTACTGGAAAAGAAAAACCACGACATTACCAAGAGTATCAATTATGCCAAGCGCATTCAAGATGCTATGTTGCCTCAGTTAGAAACCATTCAACAGGTACTGCCTCACTCTTTTATCATGTTGCGACCTCGGGATGTCATCAGTGGCGATTTTTATTGGTTTTCAGAAGTAACCGATGATCAAGGACATCTCAAACAAATCATCGCCTGCAGTGATTGTACTGGACATGGGGTACCAGGCGCTTTTATGAGTATGATTGGAACCGATTTGCTCAATGAGATTGTCAATGAAAACCGGGTACATGAGCCCCAACTCATCTTGAATATGCTGCACGATAAAATTCGCAAAGCCCTCAAGCAACAAACCACCGGAAACCGAGATGGAATGGACATCTCAATAGTAGCCATTGACAAAGAAAAGCAAACCTTACAATTTGCGGGCGCCAATACCCCATTGGTATACATCCAAAATCATGAACTGCACCTCATCAAAGGAGACAAGGAAGGAATTGGAGGCTTAGAAAATGAACGCGATCGTGACTTTACTTGCCACACCATTCAGTTACGCCCTCCTTTGAAATCTACCTTGCCTGGTGCAATCACCTCCCACTTGGTTGATTCTCCTGACCAAGATGAAAAACAACCCTACGCCCCTACTACGTTTTATATTTTCTCGGATGGCTATCAAGATCAGTTTGGAGGTGAAAAAGGGCGTAAGTTTATGTTACGTCGCATGACGGACTTATTTATCCAGATTTACCACCAGCCCATGAACGAGCAACGAGAAATTTTAGAGCGTACGCTCACCAACTGGGCCAATGGACAACGCCAAATTGATGATATTTTAGTGATGGGGATTCACTTGCCTTAGGTCATCATCCATTGTGTAATACCAGAACGTTGCACAAGCGCTGCAATATGGCACTACCCTGCACTTGCCGCTGCTACCAAATTTTTATAGCTTTGCTCCAGGGCTTTTCCTAGCTCATGATGAGCATAACGATCTTTGAGGGTTCGTCGCATTTCTTTGATCTGGGAG
>CALDJV010000119.1 GCA_937899305.1 uncultured Cytophagaceae bacterium | reverse complement strand
TATACAAATTAGAAACATAAATTGGGAAACTTATTTTTGTTTCATCCCTTAGTCAGGGTTTGATCTTGCGCCAGGTTTTTCAAACTCAAATCTTTGGTATGAGGACCACATACTTGTTCTACTACTTTGAAAAAGGCTTTTTTTCTGATGGGATCAAGGGTAGTAGATTGCTGATGTAAATCTTTTGACTAGTACATCAGTTGCAACTGTTTGAACGTTTAGCTACATTTGCAAAAATATCCGAGATGTCAGAAAAAGTCCAAAAAACCGCTAACGAAGCAGATACTCGCCAAGAAGTGAGGCAACGGAAAGCTAATCAAACCAAGAAGCAAAACAGGGTAAGTGCTAAATCAGGGCCTATCCAGGCCAAACAAAGCCCAGTACCACGCAAGCACGCGATGAAACCTCCCATACAAGCCAAACAGCGACCAATACCTGCAAAGCACCAGCCAGTGCAGAGAAAATTAGCAACAAATGATCAAGAAAATACTCAGACAAAAGGACAAGGGTGGGATTATACAAAGGATGCTCAAGGCAATGTACACGTAACCGCAAAGGTAAACTTTGGTTTTGACTTGGATGAAAAACTATTGCCAGAAGGAACCACGGTAGATGATTACAAAAAAGCCATTAGTGCCCAGTTTAACGATACATTGAAGCTATCTTCTTCGGGAAAGTTTTCGGGTCAAATTACTTTCAATGATCAAGAAGAAAAAAGCGATACTCAAGTGATTCCTTCGCTTAATATATCAGCGAATAAACCTGATCCAAAAGCCGAAATTGTCATTGCAGGAATGACCTCTTATCAGTTTGCAAGTGTAAATATTTATAAGAAGGATGGCTCGATTGTAAGCCCAAAAGAGTTGGCATTGGATGCGGTACACGAGCTATTGCATACTTTACGGTTTGATCATCCATTTGAACGTACCCAAGGGGCAGACACCAAACTAATTCACGATGGGGGCGATAATTACCTAAGTACTCCCACTACTGATCCCAATATTTTGTACAATATCATGAACTATTCATTGATTGATATAGATGGTAAAAATGCAGGAGACAAACCTTTGAATTTGATGACTCAGGATCAATTAAAAATGTTACTTAGTGAAATTGACTTACAAAAACAGGGTTACGGCTTACAAAGCTATGATAAAAACCTAAGCCAAAAAGAAAACGAAGCCAGGTATATGGAGCGTTATCAAGACTATTGGTTCAATCCTCCTGGGCAAGAAGTACCCAAAAAGAAAAAATAATGACAAAACACGTCAATCATTGTTTGAACGTTTTTAGATCAGTAATTGACGTAAAATCCTAGTACCTATGAAACTATTGGCCTTATATCTTTTTGTTCAATTATCGACGCTGAGTGTTTATCACTTACCCCGGATTGAACCTCCCCAAGAATGTGTGGCTACCTACGATAGTGTAAGCCAACAAGCCATCTATATTTTTGTAGAGCAGATGCCCCAATACCCAGGGGGGCAATTGGCTTTGATGAAGTACTTGAACAATCACTTTAAACACCCCAAGCAAGATTATTTTCAAGCCAGTTTTATGGTAGAATTTGTGGTAGACGCAAAAGGTAAAGTAGTCGCACCTCGCATAAAAGGTAAATCAGAGGAAAAACTCACCAAAGCCGAAACGAAACTATTAGAAGTCTTTAAGAAAATGCCGACTTGGATTCCAGGAAAGTGTAACCAACAAAATGTGGCTACCAAGATGTTTCTTCCGTTGAAATTTTAGGTGGTTACTTTAACAATAAGGTCTCCCCAAAAAATATCAGGATTGGCCAGGATGGTAGGATTAGCTCGTATATTTATAAAAAGGAAATTACTATTTGAAAAATACAATAATCGGGGTA
>CALDJV010000118.1 GCA_937899305.1 uncultured Cytophagaceae bacterium | reverse complement strand
AAAGCTAGGTGCTTTCAAAAGGCGAGACAAGATGGGATTGGACGAAGGGATACTTTGCTCTTACTAATGCATGTTCAAATCTATACTTTGTTCTCTCAGGATCTTCATTAATCGTGGAAATTAGATATAAAGCAATAGTCTTAGTTAAAAACTCACCATATAATAGAAGATCAAAAAAGAAACCAACATCAGAATCAGATTTAGCAGCACCTAATCTATCCTGCATTCTAGTGAAAGGCTTAAAACTCATGAAGGAATTAAAATTTTATATTGTAAAATTATTAATATATAAGTTTTTTTCCTCAAAATAAAATTTCAGGATCATTAGTAAATATTTTTCATCATAACAACCTATAAAAAAAACTCCCAATATCACCATATCAGGAGTCCATTTACGTGTTCATAAAGCATTGATTTTTAAGCACTTTGAAGCAATCGCTGAAACTTACGCTTCAATGAAAACCGACGTTTTCTGATTTCATCAGCCGATACTGACAACACTTTGGCAATTTCTTGGTTGGTGTATTCTTGCTTGATATACCCAAACAAGGTTTGTTCGGCCTCGCTAAGGTTTAGCTTGGCAAGCCAATGGCTCCATTCCTCGGCCTGCTCAAAGCGTTTCATCGCTTGGCAAGCCTTGGCTTCTTGCTGAGTAGCCAGACAATGGCTGGTGTATTGCTGATTACTTTGCTTTTTTCGAATGAGGTCTATTGCTTTGCGATAGACAGTATTCCAAAGAAAACCCGCTGGGTTGTTTACTTCTTGGGCTTTATTCAATACTTCAAATAGTTTGATATAGGCTTCATTTACCACATCCTCGCTTTCGGCATCATTGCCCAACATTTGAAAAGCTTTGGCCAGCAATGCTTTGTACAGCTTTTGGTCGGTAAACAAGGTTTCAATCAAACCTTCAATTTTATTTTTCATCATACGCTCTATTTTGAATAACAATAGAGACTACCTCACCTACCTTAGGTGAATCGGTCTACTATGTACCAGATGTTATTCAATTGAGCTTGATGCTTTAGATAGTGCATACAAACATTTTAGTTATTTACGTATAGACGTATAAGCGTAACTGATATCACAAAGGTTACAAAAAAAGTTTTTTTTAGCACTCAAAGTGACAATTGCCTGCGCTGCCCGTCTAACCAACAGAAACAATTACAAGTGGCCGGGTTTTGTGCTACTTCGTTGCAATACTTATCAACCTTTATTTCTGCGTGCAAACGCATCTTTCCGCACCAAGCCGTCATTCCCTTGTAATTGTTTTTTTAAAAACCCCTCTAAATAGGGCCATTTCAATAAAAATATGGATCAACTACCGATTGGATTACCCGAAGAAATTCTCAATCTGGCAGGAGGAGAAGCCTACCGGGTAAGCGTACACTATGAACTGGTATCTTTACTGCTCACCTCGTTTGTGCAAGACCAATATTATCGTACCAGCCAGCATACCATCCAACAATTACAAAAAGTAGCCTTGCAAGCCGATCCCGATTTTGCCGCCAAAGCAGCTATTTTTGCCCGAAAACAGTTTGGCATGCGTAGCATTACTCATTGGTTTACCGCCATCATTGCTCCCCGTTTGTCGGGCAAGCCTTGGGCCAAGCGATTTTATGAGCAGGTGATTCAACGTCCTGACGATATGGTAAAAACCCTGGAGTATTATTACCAGATGAATCCAGGCACAACATTACCCAATGCCCTCAAAAAAGGATTTGCCAAAGCATTTGATCGTTTTGATACCTACCAGATTGCCAAATACAAAAACGCGGGAAAGCAGCTTTCGTTGATGGATGTGGTACGTTTGGTTCACCCCAAGGGTACGCCCAAAAACGAGCAAGGATTAAAGCTCTTGGTAGAAGGCCAACTAGCCAATACCCAAACTTGGGAAAGCATGCTGAGTGCCGCCGGAAAACAACCTACCCCCACCGCCCGCCGAGCAGCTAAAGCGGCTACTTGGGAAAACCTCTTGAAAGAAAATAAATTAGGCTATTTTGCCTTGTTACGCAACTTGCGCAATATTTTTCATCAGGCTCCCGAAAGCTTGCCTTGGGCAGCAGCCCAACTTGTCGATCCACGACGTATTAAAAATAGCTTGGTATTGCCTTTTAGAATAGATACCGCCTATCAGACCCTCAAAAATATGGCTCCTCAAAAGCCTGCTCCACCTCAGTATACTTATTATGGCCCCCAACCCGCTACCATACCTATCGATTATTTACTTCGACGAATTCGGAAAATTTTATTCAAACCATTCCTCAAAAACATGCCTGCGGCCCACTTGCGTAAATTCATAGAGAAAATGCAGGATGTATCAACCAATGCCCTAAATAACTCGCTAAACAGGAAAGAAAGGTTAGATTTTGACCAAGTGCAGGTGGTGGCCCGCCAAATTCTAGCTTTAAAAGGGGATTTGAATCGTTTTTTGCACAATCATTTGTTAGATGCGGGCCCCAAAGATGCCAATGCCTTATCCAATGAGTTTTACCGTTTGCAAGCCAAGCTTCAAACTATTTTCAGAAATGCGCCCCCATTGGCGCTCAAAAAATACCAACAGGCACTTACCCAGTGGGAACAAACTTGCATTGGGTTGCTTACTCAACTAGAACGAGGTATTGGCATTGTGGCTTTTGCCACCAAGATGATGGCTCATCTTCAAACTGTGGCCACTCCTCTGGACAAAAAGAATCCCCAAAGCTTTGAGGTACTCATTGAACACCTGGAGCGTTTCTTTGCTCACCATCTGGCCCCCTACCCTCAATACCAAGCAACTGTTCAGAAGCAAGCCTTGGTTATTTTTGAGCAGTATCAAAAAATACATACGCAATCTCACCTAGATTACATCCATCGAGACCGTACGTTGGAAAAAGCGGTTCAGAATGATTATCAACAAGATTTGGCTCGCTACATCCTGGCTCAAAGGCGTTGGGAGGCCAATGGATCTGATCAAAAAATGACCCAACTCAAAAATGCATTGCGAAAGGCCTTGAAAATTTCGATGGGCAACGTACCTACTTTTGAAGGGCCCAGTCTCATCGCATTAGATGTGAGTGGTTCCATGTCTGGGCGCCCCTTTCAGATTGGGAGCTTGTTTATGGCAGCGCTGGCCCACGCCAACCCATTGGCCGATTTGATGATATTTGACAGTGATGCGGATTATTTGGAGTTTGACCGAAAAAACATTTTGCAAATCCGAGAAAACATTCCTTTTCGAGGATGGGGTACCGATTTCAACCCTATCTTTAGCACGGCCAATCGTGCCTATCAACGCATCATCATTTTATCGGACATGCAAGCTTGGGAAGGGTACTGGGCACCTACTCATGCCTTCAAAAGTTATTGTCACCGCTTCCAATGCAAGCCCTATATTTATTCGCTCGATTTGGCAGGGTATGGTTCATTACAATTTCCCGAAGATCGAATTTGTGCCATGGCTGGCTTTTCAGAGAATATTTTTGACATTATGTCGGTGGTAGAAACCGATAATCAGGCCTTGATTCATACCATTGAGCAAATGGAAATTTAATTTTTATTGTTTCGCCTTCGGCTGATTGTTGCATTTTTCTATTGCTACATTGTTCCGCTACGCTCATTGTTAAATGGTTGCGCGAAGCGAGGAAAAACTAATTGTTCTATTGTTCCGCCTTCGGCTCATTGTTAAATGGCTGCGCAAAGCGATGATCAAACTTTCATTTTCGCAAATATGACAATAGTTGTATTGCTTCGCTTTGTGCTGCTATGGACTAAAAAAACTATGGACCATTGACTATCGACCAATGCTGTTTCCTTAAGCTATGTTAACTTTCGCTTTTGAAACACGGATCGTACTGATCAGACGGATTTTCGCTGATAATTGGTGAAAATCCGTGTTACCGGAGGTCGTCAGTGTTTTTTTAGCACCGATAAGCAAGCTTTCACGGATCAAAAACGGATAAAATCAGTGCATATCGGTGTCATCAGTTGAATCCGTGTTCCAATTATTTTGATTGAAATACTAAGGAAACAGCATTGGACTATCGACCGTGGACTAAACAAAACTACGAACTACTGACTACCAACTAAAAAAACCATGAACTAAATTACTAGTCTTTGATCTCTTTGTAAGGGTCATTGCTCAAAATCATAGGAGGAGGTGGTGGTGCTTTTTTTGCCAATATTTTACTAAAGTCTTTGGCAATTTTGTAAGTACAATCATTAGTGAGCGGCAAGCATTTTGATTAAGAGGCATATTGCCCAAAAAA
>CALDJV010000117.1 GCA_937899305.1 uncultured Cytophagaceae bacterium | reverse complement strand
ACCAATGCAAATGAACCGGATTGTGATTGACTAGATGATAGCCCAAGAATTTTAAGTTTTATCTTACTCACTGTGCTTGAAAACGGCTTTTAAAATTAAATCTAAAAAACTCCTTCTGGATCATTTTAAATGCGAGCCAAAGACATTGTTTGTTAGGTAAGTTGTACCTGTAATATATAACTCGTTGCAAATAAAATAATGCAGTATAATAACAACTTGAGCATAAAGGTATAAAAACTTACGAATACCCTTACACTTTCGAGAAGTTAATATGAAAATTTGAAGTGCATATGGGGTATTTGCACAAACCCTGTGCTTGTAGAATAACCACAAGTCTAAACAAATATACAAGAAATTTGACCTTAATCAAATTTAATAAACCCAGATCAAAAGTCTCAAAAATAAAACCTCTTACCCTTGGTATGGAATACTTTGGGTCAAGAGGTTTTGATGCCTAAGTGGCTTATTATAAATTACTTGGCAGCTTTTACTGCTTCAATCAATTTAGGAACTACGTCGAAAGCATCCCCTACAATACCATAGTCAGCTGCCTTGAAAAATGGCGCTTCAGGATCTTTGTTGATCACTACGATGGTTTTAGAAGAACTCACCCCAGCCAAGTGCTGAATGGCTCCTGAAATACCTACCGCAATGTATAAGCTTGGAGATACTTTTACTCCAGTTTGGCCTACGTGCTCGTGGTGAGGTCTCCAATCCATATCTGATACTGGTTTAGAGCATCCAGTAGCCGCTCCAAGCTCAGTAGCCAAATCTTCGATCATTTCCCAGTTCTCAGGACCTTTCAAACCACGGCCGCCTGACACTACCAAATCAGCCTCTGGCAATAGTAATTGTCCAGTTACTTTATCAGTCTTGGTAATTTTTACTCCAAAATCAGCGTCGTCGATGGTTACTGAAGTATCCACTACTTCGGCTACGTCCTCAGTAGGATTAAGTGCATATGCTCCTTTTTTAAGCGCTAAGATCTTTTTGTCAGAAGTCATGGTAGTATACTGGAATGCCTTACCAGTGTACACACTTCTTTTCACTTTGAATCCACCCGATAAATCAGGCAATTCGATGACATTAGAAGCCAAGCCTGCTTTCAAACGTGCTGCTACTCGGGCCGAAACCGCATCTCCCAAAGAAGATTTAGCCAACACAATTAAAGTGGCATTTTGCTGCTCTACTACTTGGTTCAATACAGAAGCATAAGCCTGAATTACACCGTTGTTCAAACGTTCATCCGATACATTCAATACTTTGCTGATACCATGGTTACCAATTTTAGCCAATTGATCGGCCCCTACGGTATTTCCCAATACCAATGCACTGGCTTCTACTCCCATTGTTTTGGCTACCTCTGCACCATAACCTACTGCTTCTAGTGATGATCCTCGTACTTCACCATCGGCAATTTCTACAAATACTAATACTGACATATATTTTTATTACGTAGTAAATTCTTAAAATTAAATTTAATTGGGTTCCAGAAGCTATTTTGCTTCTATCAAGTATGTTTGTAATTGTGGTTAAAAACAATCACAAAAAACCGGTAGTTTGTGCCTTATATCACTTTTGCCTCGTTTTTCAACAAGTCTACCAATTCCGAAGCATTGTCTGCATCGATCAACTTTACATCGGTACGTGGCGCAGGCAATTCGTAAGATTCTGATTGAGTCAATTTTTCATCACTCGTTGGAGTTACAACTTTCAAAGGCTTCTTACGAGCTGACATAATGCCGCGCATGTTTGGAATCTTCCAATCTGCAATGGGCTCTTGGCAACCCAATACCAATGGAGTCGAGGCTTCTAAGTATTCTTTACCTCCCTCAATTTCACGAGCCATTTTAGCTACTCCTCCTTCAATGTCCAATTTCATTACTGGTGAAAGTGAAGGGATACCCAACATTTCTCCAACCATTCCATGTACTTGGCCACCATTGTAATCTACTGACTCTCTACCCATCAGGATGAGGTCGTAGTTTTCAGCTTTGGCTACTTCAGCAATTTGCTGAGCAACAAAGTAAGCATCGGTAGGCTCGGCATCAATACGGATGGCATCGTCAGCACCAATAGCCAACGCTTTACGAATGGTAGGTTCGGTATCTTTGGGGCCCACGTTCAATACCGTTACTGTACCTCCGGTTTGCTCTTTGATCTCTACTGCACGAGCCAAAGAATAATCATCATAAGGGCCAATCACAAACTGAAGGCCTGTTTTATCCAGCTCGGTATCACCGTTGGTAAAAGTAATTTTAGAAGTTGTATCGGGAACGTGAGTAATACAAACTAATATTTTCATGTAAATTTATTTTTTTAAATGTGGAATGGGATTCCTACTATAAATACTTGTTTGAATGCTTTTGTTTGCACTTGAGGTATTTATAGCAGAACTCATTGATACATTATAGTGATGGAACTCGGTTTGAGTTCGTTGTATTTACTTATTAAATTGGTGTGAATTTATACAATATTCTTTGAATAATATAGTTCCTTGCATCGTAATTTTAGTATGCATGCATACCTTTTTTTTGTTTAATAAGACGAATACCAGTTATAATTGTAAAATAACAAGGCGATCTTTGAAAAAAAGCTGCTTTTTGCCTTGAAAACCACTCATTGAAATGTCACAAACTCGAATTGAACAATTACTCACTTTCTTGGAAGAAGAACCCAACGAGCCTTTCAACCTCTATGCTTTGGCGCTGGAATATACCAAAACTGATTCCGAAAAAGCGACTGATTATTTTGAACAATTGCTTTCCAAGCATCCAAATTATGTAGCCACTTATTATCATGTAGGAAAACTTTACGAGGAACTGGAAATGGAAGACAAAGCAGAAACAGCCTACCAAAAAGGCATTGAAGTGGCCACTCAACAAAATGAGGCACTCGCGCTGAGAGAGTTAAAAAATGCTTATCAAGAATTTTTAGATTTTAAGGAGATGTAATTTTTTAGTTCGCAGTTGAGAGGGTTTTTCGCCTCGCTTTGTGTATCTACAAACCGCCTTGTCGTACTACATGTAAATCATGTTTTTCAAAACTATACTACTAAAACAAAAAACTCCCAGGCGTTGTGTCTGGGAGTCTCTGTATTCAAACAAATATGTTCAATTTTTTACAAGCTAATCACGATACCTAAGTGCGCTAAAATCATATCGGTACGAGAAGTACGAGGACGTATGTTGTCGTTTCCTAAGGTAGCTCCTTGTTCGTTTTGGCTGGTACCATTGTTGGTAGTAACGGTTACTTCAAAATCTTGAATGTCTTCTCTAGTGTAGTAGGTAGCCTGACCTCCTAGTAAGTATCGAGCACCAATGTTTAAACCAAACTGGCCTCCTCCAAACATAATGTGGAATCCACCACCAAATCCATAACTCAATGCCGTACTCTGCTGTAATGTTTGCCCAGCAATCTCTGAATTACGACGAAACTCGTCTCTCAATGCATCGGCCAAGGTAGAACTCACTGGACTAGTCACATCTTTGATTGAAGTACGAGTATAAAAATGCTTGAATCCGATTAAACCCTCGGCATATGGCTGCACCAGTGGTAAGGGTAATTTTGCTTTCAATACTGCATGACCATTGATCATGTTATTACTGGTTGCGATATCGAAGTTGATAGGGATTCTGGTAATGTTATTTCCAATACCAATATTGATGTCTACACTTTTTTGTACTGTACGACTCCCCATTCCTTGAAAACCAAAATCGAAACCAATGTAAACAGGTATTTTGGGAGCAAACGGGAAAAACGCTTTCAAGTTTACTCCAAAACCAGTATTAGGATTTTCTACTTGAAATTCATTCAATGGAAATCCCCCAGAGAGGTCTAAGCCAAAATGGATTTGAGCGTGAGAAGTAGAAGTAGCAAAAGCAAATAGGCTTATGAAACAAAATGTTAGAATACGTTTTTTCATAATGTAGAGTTTACAGGTGTTGTAAAATTTGAACAAAAACTTTTATTTAAATAATTGAATGAAAAATATGGTAGTCACCTAAACATCATAGTTGTAAATGTGCTACATAGGTATTTACTTCTTTTTAATTGTATTACGTTGGAGTTATTATACCAACTTTTGATATTGTTATATCAAGCATGGTTAACCACTCCTCATGCAAAAGTGTTATTTTTTTGGATCAATTGCCAGTATCAATTTATGAATTGTGGGTTTGAGTTCATAAATGTGGTCCAAACATAATTACTTGAGGGTCACTTGGTTAGATGCAGGTATTTTGTCAAACTTATATAGTTTGTATTGCTTGTTTTTTGCGTGGACATGTTTATCATCCGCTTTTTTGATACTAAACTTCTTCACTGGATGTGCGAAAAACTCTTTTTCGCTTCCAATAAATACGTCTTGTTTCCCTATTTGATGGGCATGATAGTAAAACTGACGTCCTGGTACATTCATCCAAATAGATTTACCTTTGTCTACTTTAAACCATCCTCTGGTATAAAAACAATGCCCTTCCATCTAACATGTTCGCCAAATACTGTGAATTATTATTGGTAAAAAAAAGGGGATTGT
>CALDJV010000116.1 GCA_937899305.1 uncultured Cytophagaceae bacterium | reverse complement strand
ACTAGTAGTATGGTTCGGAAACTATGTTTATGGGTAATTTACCCATTCCAATCAATACTCTGTCCACAGCGGATGTTTGTAAAATATTTTTCCTCCGCCAAAGGCATACAATGGGTCTACCCTATAGCTTCCCTTGTTATAGGCCTGGTGTAAATGGATTAAATCCTGATAAGTAAGTTTTTCCAATTTATTTTGAGACTTGGGTAACAGGAAATAAGCTCGTTGTTTGTAGAAGTCATGAGGGCGTGCCAAAGAATCGTAGTCGTACCTTGCAAAGGTGAGTTTATATTCTGGTTCAGGCTTTTTAGGCTCATACAAACTTCCTCCCAAATCAATCGTAGGCATCATACCTCCATTCAGAAAAAAAATATTGCGCAAATGACGAGCAGTATGCCCCGGTTGCCAAGCATTTTTTACAAAGGCAAAGGCCATTCTTTTTTGCAAATCCAACAAGATCAGTACGTTGCCCTCACCATTGTGGAAAGGCCGAAAAACCACAAAGTGCTGATCTATATAAAACACTAAAGCTTTGAAATTCTTGTTGTACAAAAATATCCTCCCTCGTTCGTCCAAGCGCAGTTGATAGCGAGTTTTCACTGGGATATGTTGGTTAGATAGTTGGGCATAGTTGGTAAACAATTGATAACAATCATAAGCTTCAATTTTTTCGTATTTTTTCAAATAGGCAAGTAAGTTGGGGGCTTCTAGTATATAGCTATCATTACGCTCACGGCCCACTACACTGACCAGCAACAGGTCAAGCGGGGCCTTCTCAATGATTTCATAGGCCACTGGGCGGTAGTTCATATAATACAACCGCTTTTGGCGAGCAGGTTTTCGTTCTTGACAACCCACTCCCAAGATAGTTGACACTAAGAATAAGTAGGTTTTCCAGGGCATACGGATATTGTTTTGAGTTAATTTAACAGAAAATTGTGAGGCCATTATTCAAACATTTTTGAGGAATCCAAGTCATAGTACTGATGTTTAGAAGCAATTTTCACGGGTAACTCACTCATTTTACTCGGTACTATCCCTGCACTATCATCTATGCCCATAAAGTTTGCGATGTTGTCTTCCGAATCCAACTCAACATTGTAGTAATTATCCTTCCAAACAATTCGATTTTCTTTTTTATCGTAATTTATCCATAGATAACCTGCCCAGATTGATTTCCCTTTATCTGCCTTCACCATGTCACCATCAAAATTGATATATTCTTTCTCTTTACCCCGATCGAATTCACCATTCTCATTATCATCATGGTAATGGCGTGACGATGTTTTAGTGCGATTTAAAAATAAACTTCTATCGGTACCTTTCAAAAAGAATTCTCCGTAATCTTTTACTATATTATTAATACTATCCTTTTCTTCTTGCACTACGCTGCAAGCAGTGAACAGGATCTTGGCCTCACCAGTCAATAGCGAACGTAAATACTCCATTGATTTTACCCGAGTATCCCATTGATTTTTGAGATTACTCAGCGTCGAACCTGATATTGTAGGGCCATGTTGCCTAAGACGATAAGAATAACCATGACTTCTAATCACCAAATCGGTAATGAAACCTTCCTTATTGCCATATTTTTGTTTGAGTACACTCACTACAGTATCGAAATTTTTACCCATGATGTAATCCCAATCATTTACATCCTTTTTAATTTGATCATAATCATAAACGGCTCCTGAATCTTCTAAGAATACATATAAAATAGAAGCCCCAGTTAATTTTTTAGTGATACCAGGGATAGGTTTATCATTGGATTTTTTCTCGTCTTTGGCAAGTCCTGCAATCAGCTTTGGCCAAGTCAATGCCCTCGGACCAATGCCCACTACCCCATCTTGAAATCTCAATTCTCTTATTTGAAACGCTTCAATGGCTTTAATGGTGGCATCATCACACACTCCATTGACAGGGACGGTTATTCCGTGGTAATTGAGTAGTTTTTGAACAGTCGTTACATCATTAGGATTATTCGTTTGCCCTCTACCAACTGGTGCAGAAATTTTGGGATTTAATGGAGGTTTGATATGTTTCTTTTTCTTATTTGGATTGTTATTTTCCTGGTTTTGAAGTTTTAAAAGGTGCTTCCAAGTGGTTTGATTAGGTGCTATATTTCCGTCACTCCAGCCCTGAAAGATAGACTTTTGAAAGTCTTCAATAGCCTTGATGGTTGGTGCATCACATACCCCAGTCACTTTTATATTCCCATATTTGTGCTTCAAAAATCTTTGTACTGTTTTTACATCTTCAGCATGATTTTCACCTGTTTTACCAACGGTAGCAGAGATTGATGGATCGCCTCCCCCCATTGGGTTCTTAAAACGCTGGATTGCAGCAGAATTCTGCGTACTTTGATTTTCCAAAGCGTTGGCCTGTTGTAATGCATTCGTTTGAGTTGATAACATGACTTATTTTCTTTATTTT
>CALDJV010000115.1 GCA_937899305.1 uncultured Cytophagaceae bacterium | reverse complement strand
GTTATTAGAATTCTTGGGAAGACTTGACAAATAATGTACCGCTCACTAATGACTCTTGATACAATATTCAGTTTTTATTCATAAGCCACTTCCCGCTGGATGATTACGTTAAAATTCAATTCAGGAAAGTCTTCTTGGAAACCATCACCATCGTCTATCATGTCAGTATCTCGAGTAGAAGCATACCAGTTTACGGTGATGGGTGCGTCACTTTTTTCTAATAGAGAAAAGATTTCAAATAAAGTTCTTGAAGTACCCGTATTGTAATACCGCATTTTCACGTCAAATTGTACGGGTATTTTTGATTCGGCAACAAATTTTTCTAGCCAACCAAATATGGGTTCAAAGAATTGCTGAGGATATTCCATATTTGATTCTCCCTTGATCTCGAACTTGCCAGTATGACTGAGCGATACATAAGGAGTATAATTCCCTGGTGTCTGAAATAAATTGTTCATAGTGTTTTATACGTTTGGCCTGTTGACTTAGCTGGTAAAAAAAAAGAGGTCCTGCACTACAGAGCCTCTTTCTATTCCTAACCACAAAGCTTATTAAATATCTTTGACTAGCATTTATTCAAAATAAAGACCAAAAACCTGGTTAGTAAAATTTTATTTCGTAATAAATTGAATATCAGTGTTTTAATTTTTAAATAAAACACTTTTGAGTAAGCTTAGTGTTTGAATTACAATCTTTTTTTAACGATATATCGTAGATAAAACGATTTTTCGTCAATCATTACTTTGTATTTCATCATCAGTATTATGATGTGCTATCATAAATAAGCATTGGAGCAATTGCGTTAAATATTGCCCAGTTCACAAACCGTTACTATAGTGTATGAATGGTAGATTTGAGTTCATAAAACATTTTGATCCTTTTTGGGAAAGATTGACTGAAAAAGAGGGTTCTAATAGCATTGAACGCATAAAATGCTTAGAAGAAAGCCAGTTTTTGTGCGAAATATTGATGCCGTCATCGGGCAATTTAAGCTTTATATCGTAAACCCCACCTTTTATAAATCCATAGCATACGTTCGTGAATTACCAATTGCGCTCTGTGATGCAGAAGCCTACTTTTGTTACCAACTTTATAACATAACTAACAAAACATCAAATATGAAACGATCATCTATCGTAGCCATGGTATGCTTGGGCATGCTCATGGGTCAGCAGCTCATTGCCCAACAAAACAAATGGTATATCAACCAGTTTGCCATCGATTTTTCCAATGGCACTGCCCAAGTCAATAATTTACCACTTACCTATTCTATTGCACCAGGCAATTACCCTGGTAATTTGGTCTTTGCCGAAAACTCACAAGGATTTTACGACAACAATGGCAATATTATCTTCTACACTGCGGTACGCGAAGTCAATGGCTCGGCTTTGTATGACATTGTAAACGCAGCTGGAAACGTGATTGGTACCCTTACCAAAAGCCCTCAACAAAGTGCTGAAATGAGCGTGGTTCCTTTTGGTTGTGCCAACCCCAACTCCTACCTCTTGGTATATGCTTCTTGTTCGAGCTCAAATTTCCGGGTCGAGGAATGCCAACCCCAACTAACGTATGCAGTTGTAAATACCGAACGGGGTAATGTAGGTGCCTCACAGGTGGTAAGCAATGTGAGCACTATCAACAAAGTGAAAGCCCATGCGGTAGGCAAGCGCATGAGCGATGGTCGTCGTTGGTTGTATGTAAACGACAGTAAATTCATTGCCAAGTGTGTCATTGACTTTACCCAAACTCCCATCATCAAAAAGTTACACAATATTGCCAGTTCGGCGAACCAAATTGAACTAGGAGAAATGGAGCTTGCGGCCAATCAGCGATTTTTGGCTTGGACCGACCACAATTCTTCAAATTCAGGGCATTTTAGCTTGATTAACTTGAATACCAACGGTGACCATGGCGGCTATCGAAAAAATGTCACCATCCCGAGTAGCAATATTAATTCTGCCCAGGGTACCGGAATTGAGTTTGATCTGAATAGCCTTTATTTGTACGTAGGGTACAATACCTTAGGCGGTGACCCTACCAAAGATGGGATTTATCGTTACGATCGTATTTCAGGAGGGTTGGGTTTATTGCCCAATACCAATGGTTTACAAAAATCGCATATAGAAAAAGCTGGAAATGGAAGATTTTATGCGGCCCGTTACAACCAAACCGCCAATGTGAGCCAGTTGGTAGATATTTTTTCCCAGGCAGCAGTTTCTATCCCTAACAATACCTACTTCACTTATAAAATCAATACCAGTTTGGCTAATTATCAAAGCACCAACTCGTCGGCATTGTATAGTTTGCCCGATCAAATAGATGGAGAAGTGATTGATACCGACTATAACTTACCTGACTTGAGTCACCTAAACGGTGCTGTTTGTAAAGATCAGGCCATACTCCACATTCCCTCTAGTTTTACCAACTAT
>CALDJV010000114.1 GCA_937899305.1 uncultured Cytophagaceae bacterium | reverse complement strand
TGAGCTCAGTAGGTAAAGCATAGACATTCACTGTATCATTAAACTTCCTAGTATTGGAAACCAATGCTTTTTGATAATACTTGATAGATTTACCAAATTCTTTTCGTCTCTTATATAAGTCGCCAAGTTTGTTGTATAAAATTGCAATCCAGTGATGTTTTTCACCAAACATCTTAATACGTAGTATGAGGGCTTTCTTGTAATTCTCTAAAGCCAAGTCATCAAAATTAATATTAGCATATAGTCCCGCAATATTACTGTAATCACCAGCCACCATAGAAGGATTTCTTTGCACATCTGAAAGTGAAATCTCTAAAGCTTTTTTATAATACTCTAACGCTTTATCATAATTACCCTGCGTTTCATAAACTACTCCCAGATTTGTGAATGAGTATTTCCGAAAATACTTTCCCTTACTATCCAACCCTTCGTAGATTTTCAAGGCTGCTTGGAAACAATTTATGGCTTTTTTGTACTCTCCATTCCGTTGGTACAATCCACCAATATTTGTGTAAGCATGCGCTGTAAACTTATGCTTTGGCCCATATATCTCTTTTCTCAAATTCAAAAACTTAAGAGCATAATCAATAGAAACATCCGAAGCGTTTGTAATGGCATACAGAGCCCGTAATCTATCCAGAACCGTCGCAACCCGATCTTTCACCTTTAACTTCACTGAATCAGTTTCATTAATCAAGCAAGAAGGGTATAGTTTCATCCCTTCCTGTAAGATATCTATGCCTTCTCCATATTGATACATTTCTTTGGAATACTCTCCAATATCATAAAGGTTATCAAAAAACTCAACATATTTTTTCAGCGCTAAAAGACGATCATTAGCACCTTTAAGATATATCAAAGCACTATCCAATACTCGCCTTTTGACAAAATGTTGAATCTTAGCTCTATAAAACTTAAGTTCTTCTTTATCGATCGTAGTTTTGATTTGCCAATTGTTGATGTTTTGTGCCGTAAGTTTAACAAAAGGTAAACAAATCAATGCCAAAGTAAAAAACCATTTCATAACTTGATATTTTATACTTGGTACTTTTATTGTAATTTTTAATTGTCTATATTTATTTACTTTATATTTCGTAATTTAAATACAATCCATATGGAAACAAAATTGACTACTATTCCACTAGAATATGGTGTTGTTTCTGAAACACCACAAGAACAAATAATCACTACAAAAGATCAACAATGTTTTGATGAAATCAGGCAAATACTTCAAAAACATCAAGCTCAAAATCGTTTTGGCATAACCCTTATCAACACAGAAGAACTTCTAGAAAATCAAGTTCGTTTAGAAACTAACTCTATCAAGGATAGGACGCTATTATCGAGAATTCTTGACAAAAATCTATCGAGTGGAAGAAGTGTCGAAACAAACTGGTCACTAAACACAATGGAGGCAGTAGCCACTTGCAAAGGAACTTGCGCCGTAAACTCTGCTGGTGGACACACCAATGAACATGGAGGCGGAGGTCAAGACATAGGACAATAAATAACGTTTTTAATTTCCTCTCAATACAGTCAATTTAAATTTATCCATCAAGATATAAGTTATGAGGTGTATTTTTGATAATTAACGAAATGTTATCAAATACACCTTTTTTATTGTGGATAACCCACAAAATTCTATTCTAAAAATATTAAAATACCATCAACACCTTACATCATTGTCAAATGACCAAAACCCTACTCAAAATCTTCTTATTTATTTTCATCACCCACCTTGCTTTCTCCCAAAACCTCACTCAATTGGCAAAACTTAAGCCCCAAGGAGCCTACGAAAATGTAAAAGTGCAGAAGATTTATTCAGATAAACACACCTCAAGTTTTGTCATTTGGATCAAGAAGGGAGTAAAACCCCATAAGCATTTGAAGCATACCGAACAGGTATATATTTTGGCAGGCAAAGGAATGATGCGCCTGAATGACCAAACTTTTCCCGTCAAGAAAGGCGACTGGATTGCCATTCCTCAAGGCAGCGTGCATGCGGTCAAAGTGACCTCCCGAAAACCCCTCCAAGTCTTTTCTGTACAAACCCCTCAGTTTCTAGGCAAGGATCGTGTGTTCGTGAAGGAGTGATTCTTTATATTTACATTGTTCCGCCTTCGGCTGATGGTTGAATGGTTTTATTGTTCCGCTTCGCTCATTGCTCTATTGTTACATTGTTAAAGCTCTTCTGACGAAGGAATGATCTTGCGCAAAGCGATGATTTATTTCTATTGTTACATTGTTCCGCCTTCGGCTCATTGTTAAATGGTTGCGCAAAGCGATGATCGGACTTTCATTTTCACAAATATGATAACAGTTATATTGCTTCGCTTTGCGCTACTGTGGACTATGGACTATCGACTGTGGACTAAAAAACTACCAACTACTAACTCCCAACTATAATCTACCAACTAAAAAACTTTTCCCTTCTATTTGCGTTATTCCTGCAAAAGCATTTACTTTGAAAAACAAAGTACTTTTGATAACTATGAACTCTACAATCAAAAACACATTTATTTTAGGAAGCATGGCTGTGGTAGCTCTAGGGCTCAAGAAGTTTTACCAAACCGCTGAAGTACCTGACTTACAATGGATTTTGACTCCTACCAAAGCGTTGGTACAAACTTTTAGTGGACTATCCTTCCATTATGATCCTATTGAAGGATACGTCAATATGGCTCATCATTTTACCATTGCGAAGAGCTGCGCAGGGGTCAACTTTCTCATCATTGTCTTTTGCACCTCAGTATTTGGGTTTACCCTCAAAATGAAAAAACTGGTACACCAATGGATTTCATTACCGTTTTTTTTGAGCATCGCCTATGGCCTTACCATAGTGGTCAATGCTTTTAGGATTATTGGGGCACTTACTTTTGGCGCTCCCCAATGGGCAGGTATTAATGGTAACCGCTTGCACGAAATGGAGGGAGTAGTCGTTTATCTCTCTTTCTTGTTGATTTACTACCTCACGATGCACTATTTATTACAGAAAACCAACACAATGAACACACCTAGATCAACGGCGGTAGCTTGATGCCACCGTCAGTTGATACACTCACATTACTCAAAAACACTATGAAAAACTTATTGAAACCATACTGGATATTTATTGTGGTAAGTCTACCACTGCTCATTATGTTTTGGCTTTACCTGGCCAACTACCAAATCATCAAAAGCCTGCTCTCCCCTACTCATTTGTACTATTGGAAGGGTTACGGAGTGTTGTTTGGAATAGCTTGGCTAGCCGCTACTGGGTATGGCATTTGGGCTACGGTCAAAAGCGTACCTATCAATGCCTATTACGGATTTATTTCGCTGGCTTATTATGTCACTGTACTGTACTTTTTTATCCACGACCAATCCCGTATCATCCCAAGTCATATTCCAGTCTGGATGCTGTCTATCAACGACTTACCTACCTACACCAATACGTTTTTGATGCCAGCTATTTTTCATAGCCTATGGATATTGGTGCTGTTTTTTACCCCCAATGAAAAAGAGCGCCATAGCTGGTGGAACTTCGCAGTAGTATTGGCCATTCCCATCACTTGGTACATTATTTTTACGGTCATCTTGCCTGCCATCAGGCTCGGAATAAATGCCCAATGGCTAGAGCACCTCACGTTTTTATTTTTTGCTTCTAGTACAGTGGTATTTTTCTTCTTTTTGCTACGCGGTTCTTATATCGTCAGCGCCAAAAGGGCAGGAGGTTGGAAAAACAACCAAAGGTTGCTCTGGCAAGTACCTTTTTTCTTGATTTTCCCGGTGTTGGGGTTGGCTCTCAACAACCAAAATTTTGACTTTATCTTTGGTAACTTTACAGCTCCTGAGTTTTACGTATTGGCGGTTATGAATGGTCTGCTCTTACTCGTTCCTGATGCTGCCATCCCAAACAGTCACCTTCGTTTAGCCTTGTTTGCTGCTCGTAGTATCACTTTTAGTTATATCTTGTATTTCTTCTTGGTGTTCTTGCCATTTTTGCCCTTTTCGGTATTGGCCGTGATTGTATTAGGAGTCGGATTTTTGATGCTTACTCCTCTCTTTATTACCATCTACCAGGCCAATTTACTCTGGAAGACTTTTCACCAACTCCGGCAAGACTTTTCTCCTTATTTACTTACTGGAATTATATTGTTAGGGTTGGCCGTGTTGCCGCTGGCTGTGGCTTATAATTACCACCAGGACAAATACCATTTGAACACTGCACTGGAAATGATATATGCACCTGATTTAAGCTCAAAAAGTGCTTCATCGAGCAATATTGACCCTGCCAGAATCGAGAGGGTCATTCAAAATGTACGAGAAAACAAGAACTTGCGTAATAATAATGGTTGGTTTGGCAGTAACAAGAAAAAGAAACCTTATTTGACTGCTTATTATCAATCGGCTGTACTCGATAACCTTACCCTAAGCCAACAAAAGCTGATGGAATTGGAACGTATTTTTTTAGGAACCACGCCTCAAAAGTCACGTTTTTCGGGTCGTCGTTTTCGAGTAGCACCCAGTCGTAGCAAAGAGGTAAAAATAGATACCTTTCAGGTAAAATCTACCTACGTACCCGAAGGTGAATATTGGCAAACTTGGGTACATTTAGACATTAAAAATCCCACCGACCTGCAACAAGAATACGCTACCCAATTCCAGCTTCCAGCGGGTACCTGGATCGACAACTATTACTTGATGATTGAAGGCCGTAAAGAATATGGCATATTGGCCGAAAAAAGGGCTGCCACTTGGGTATACAACCGTATTGTAAGTCGTCGCCGTGACCCAGGGCTATTGCACTATATTGGGGGCAACCAAATTGCCTTCAAGGTATTTCCTTTCACCCCTGGACAAACTCGTCGCACTGGCATCTCTTTTATTCACAAAGCGCCCGTCTCTTTTCATATTGGAAACCGCTTGATCGCTCTGGGTGATGTGAGTCAAGCAAGTCAATCTACCAAAGTGATGTCGACCCGTTGGGGTAGCTATATTCCGGCTCAGGTAAAGCAACAAGCCCCGCTCAAAACCCTGAAACCCTATTTACACTTTGTGGTAGATGGCAGTGCCCAGTCGGCTTCAAGCAAAGCAAAATATGTCCAACAGATACAACAATACCTAAAACAACATCCTGATTATCAGAAAAATGCAAAAGTCACCATCAGTAATTTTGCCTCACAAACATATGACCTATCATCTGCTTCGAAATGGAAACAAAAACTGAGCACATTCAAAAATCAAGGTGGTTTTTATTTAGAGGGCGCCCTTAAGCAGGTATATTTTAAAACAAACTTGCCCAAAGATCATTACCCTGTAGTTGTGGTCGTTTCTGATCATTTGCCCAAGGCCGTTTTTATCAAAACACTGGCTGATTTTAAGCCATACCTTCAGGGCAATCACGCTTTTTATGTATTGCGAAAAGACGGCTACCTCGATCGTCATTCTTTGTTGAATACTCCCCTCACTGCTCCACAAACTCGGACAACAATACCCCAATCCCGAAAACTGAGGATGGTACAATTGAAGCATCAAAGCGTATTGCTGGAAGACAACAACCAAGCTGATTTTGTCTCACTGGGTGTAGGTCATAAAAACTCCCCTAAGATGAATGGTTCGGCCGATGATCAGTGGAATAAAGCCGCTCAACTTTGGAGTTTTTGGCAAACTTATCAATTAAAGCCTCAAACCACTACTGATGCGTTTTCTCATCGCTTAAAAATCATCAAAGCAAGCTTTCAATCAGGTATTATGACTCCGTTGACCTCGTATATTTCTCTGGAAAACGAAGCTCAAAAAGCAGCGCTTTTGGCCAAACAAAAACAAACACTGTCCGGAAATCCGTTGTTGGATGCGGGAGAGGAACTTACTGCGATGTCGGAGCCTCCACTTTGGATGTTATTGGGGTTGATTGGGCTGGTCTTTCTGATATGGCACTATCGACAAAGTATAAAAGGGCTGGTATGAAGGGGGTAGTTTATAAAAGTGGTTAAATTGTCAAATGGTGTTATGAAATCATTTGGCAATTTAATCACTCCTAAAAATAGGCAAAATGTGAATTTTAGTTCGATGGATGAATTGATTGCTTTACCACCCTAAATCCTACCACCAATATATCATCAGTCTGGGGCTCGGGTATTTCATTCTGGTAACATCGCCATTGGTTCAGAGTAGTTTCCAATAACTCTTTTTGCTTTGACATAGGTTCCTGGTGTATTTCCAATAACCGTTGACGAAAGCGTTTACTCATAAAATTTCGATTTCTGGGTCCTCCAAACTGATCTGAGAAACCATCCGAAAACATATAAAAACAGCGCGTTGTGGCATCTAACTGAATCGTTTGAGTTGTGTAGGTATGTTTCGCATCAGACAATACACTGGTGCCGACTGGAGTTTTGTCGCCTGGTATCTCGATAAGCGTCCCATTTTCAATCACAATCAGTGAGTTTTTGGCTCCGGCAAAATGTAACAAATGTTGCTCCCAATCAATGGTACACAATGTCAAGTCCATTCCATCGCGATTGTCATTTTCCCCTTGTTTCAATGCTTTAGCTATACCATGGTGCAGTTGTCGTAAAATCTCATCTGGCGCAGTCACTCTCTTTACTTCTACGATATCGTTGAGCAGATCGTTGCCAATCATAGACATCAACGCACCTGGAACCCCATGCCCAGTGCAATCTGCCGCTACCAATACTGACTTTCCTGGTGCGGTCTCGTCTCCCAAGTGAGTAAACCAATAGAAATCACCACTTACCATATCTCTAGGCTGAAGCAACACGAACGAATCAGGTAAATGACGTTGAATCAGTCGCAAGGAAGGTAAAATCGCATTCTGAATGCGTTGGGCATAAGCAATACTGGCAGTAATACTACGATTGGCCGCTTCAACCTCTAAAGTTTTGTTTTCCAGCAAATCCCGCTGAGTCGCAATTTCTTCGTTGCTTTGTAATAGCTCTGCGTTTTTTTCTTCTATTTCTAACTTTTGGCGACTTACCTGCCGATGGTAGTGGATCATGATGAAGGAAATAGGAAATGCGATGACTGCTGGAATACTCACCGATAAGATAAATCCGAGGCGAAAATCTTTTACAGTGAACAGGGAAGAAATCATTAAATAAATGAGGATGGAAGCCAATACAGACAGGATAGTAACAATCCAGGGGTTGTACATTTTGGCTATATATGAATTAGGCTCAGTGGGATTCATTCAAAAAACACCTACTTATGATTATTTAAAGATAGTGAAAAGATTTTAAGATGCGAACTAAAAGACTTTCACTTACTGGCCCCAGCATTTACCCTAAACCCCATCACCAGGATGTCATCTATTTGGGATTCTCGCTTGGCTTCGTCTCCCGAAACCTCCATCCACCGTGTAATGGTATCATCCAAAATCTGTTTTTGTTCTTGCATTGGTTTTTGATGGATTTCCAACAAAAGTTTTTTGAGGTGCCCCTTCATAAATTTTTTACCAGCAGGCCCGCCAAACTGATCCTGATAACCATCCGAAAACATGTAAAAAGTAGTGGTTCGATTCTCTAATGGTATGTCATGTCCAGTAAAAACCCGTTCTCCCTCTTCTTTACCCCATTCACCCCCAATGGGCATTTTATCTCCTTTGATCTCACGCAGTTCCCCATCCTGAATCATAATCAAGGGATTTTTAGCTCCGGCAAACTGTACCACCTGCTTTTGTAAATCTATGACACAAAGCGCCATGTCCATTCCATCTCGGTTATTGGTCTCATCTTGTTTTAGGGCCTTTTTTACTCCTCGATGCAGTTGGCGTAAAATACGATCAGGGCGGTCAGTACCCCGCATTTCCACAATTTCGTTGAGCAAGTTACTCCCGGTCATCGACATCAACGCTCCTGGTACTCCGTGCCCAGTACAATCTACTGCGGCCAATACCAACTTAGAGCTGTGGGTATCCATTTGCAAGCTTTGAGACATTTTAGAGGCATACACTTCTTCTAGTTGCTCTCGTTTTTCAGTAGATTTTACCTTGGCAAACCAATAGAAATCTCCGCTTACAATATCGCGAGGCTTAAACAACACAAACGAATCAGGCAAATAGGCTTGAATAAGGCTTACATTGGGCAACATGGCCTCCTGAATGCGCTGTGCGTAGGTAATACTTGCCGTAAGGTCATGATTGATATTCTCTATCTCAACGTTTTTGGTTTCCAGCAAATCGCGTTGGGCGGCTATTTCTTCGTTGACTTGAAAAAGCTCCACATTCTTTTCTTCTATCTCGTCTTTTTGCGTGGCAAGTTTGCTTCGTGAGCGGCGTATATTGATGAGGACTAGCACAATTAAACTAAACCACCCTGCACTGAAAGTACAGGGGTTTTGCGCTCGGACTGAAAGTCCTCTTTAGCCAACCCGTGTCGCAATGCGGGCAAGTTGCTCAAATTCGCAGACGAGACCCGATTTTTTCGCATTACTAAAGTATTGCACTGAAAGTGCAGGGTTTTAACCCAGAGCTGAGACCAATAAATACCAAAATACCCAAGGCGAATACTCCGAGCACATACCTTCCTATTTGTTCTTGTCGAGCCAGTTGCTCTTGTTGTTGTTGGATGTTGAGCTCATTGATTTTTTTGTCTTTCTCAAGCAACTGAATCTGCTCTCGCTTTTTCTCCTCGGCCAATGCTTTTAGCCTCAATTGTTGTTCCTTTTGCTTTTTATCGGCTTGTAACTGATATATCTCTTTGTCTTTTTTAGCCGCATTGGCTTTTTGAATCGCCAACTGTAAACTTTGTAAGGCTTGTTTTTTAGCCAGCGCTTCTTGTTTCAGCTGCGCATCTTGGATGGCTTTTTCTTTGGCAAGCAGTTCTAATTGTTTTTGCTTGGCTTTTAAGTTCAATTCCTGATTTTTCAACAACAATTCCCGGTTTTCCTGATCCGCCAATAATAAGTTAATTTGCTTTTCGGTACGCTCCAATACCGATTCTTGGTTGGCCAGTTTTTGCCGTCGTTGCATCATTTCAAATTCCAAAGCCTCTTTCACTTCCAAGTGTTTCTTGTAATTGTCCAGCGCCTCTTTAAAATCGTCTTGTGCCTGGTAAATAAAAGAAGCTGTTTGGTAGGCACGCTGGAGTGTATTGCGGTCATTAATTCGCTGAGCAGTAGCAATTGCCTGCTGGTTGTATTGTTCTGCATTGTAGTAGTCTTTTTGGTTAAAGTATACCGTAGACAGCAAATCATACAATTGAGCCTGTTCCGATGTTTTGTTGGCCGCTTTGGCCATTTTGATGGCTTTTGATAACAAGGCAATAGATTCGTCGTAGCGTCCCTGATTTTGATAAATCACCGCAATGTTTACCAAAGTAGGAATCTCGGCTGCGGCAGGCTGTGTAGTGCCTCTTTGGGCGTTCAACGAAGCCTTGAAATAACGCAATGCTTCAGGGTAATTTTTGAGGTATTTGTAGGTAAATCCAATGTTATTGAGTCCTGCTATTTCGGCTTTTTTATCTCCGTTTGCTCTTACCAGGCCCAAAATCTTTTGGTTGTACTCCAGCACCTTGTCATACTCTTTCAGCATTTGATGGCACTCTACCATCTTTCGGTAAGGTACTATTTTGGTTATATTCTTTTGCGACTTCTGATAAATTTGGGCTTGTTGATCATAGTAATTCAATGCCTCACGGTATTTACCCGATTGTTGGTAAGCGAGCCCAATGTGGGCCAGAATATCGGCTTTGCCCGTTGGATCATTCTGAGCAGTTTTGATAGAGTCGGCTTTTTTGAAGTACTCGAGAGACTTTTGATATAACTGTACTTTCTGGTACAACTCCCCTACCTCTAGTTGAATAGCAGGTAATAACTTCGTGTTTTTTTGCTGTTTTAGGCTACGCAATATTTGCCAATAATACCTGAGAGACCTCTCTAACTTACCTTGCTGGGCATAGTCTCGGGCAAGTACCAACAAACTATCTGAATTTGTAACACGGGTTTGTGCCTGTACATTGAGCACACAGCCAATAAAAACTAGCACAAGAATGATATGTATCCCCTTAAAATTCATCAAAATATTCTGCTCTAATAATCTACTTCCCTATGGAATGTTCAAATTATATGCCTATTCTACCAAACATTACTGATATTCTTGGTGAATTGTCCCGAGTCAGGTCATAAGTTAGACTTTTGCGTTTGTATAAATATTCCCAGACAAAACGCTACTTATGTAGACAAATAAGGTGCTAAGATTGTTTGCATCTGTTTTTACTTCTTGATCGATGCCTCAAATGAATTTAAAAGCACATTGTTTTCTTAGAAAGCAACATAGCAATCGTTTTTTTACTGTTTAAAGTGTGGGCAAACCAAACTACAAACCTCCGCAAAACCTAATAGTTGTCCCTCGATCTTACTACTTAATCCAGCTGAAAAGAAGCCCCAAACTGGATGTTGCGCTTGAGTTGGGGGTTATAGATCAAATCGGTGTCTAAACCATCCGCTTCAATTCCAGCGTATTCAGCATTGAACACATTGCGTATTTTGATAAATAACCCCAGGTTTTTGTTAAACTGATACCGCCCAACAAAATCTAAGTTGTAGAAACCATCATTCATCAGTAGATTTTCTCGCGCAAAAGGCAAGAATCGTCGATGCCAACCAGTCATCAAAACATTGTCAAACCTGAGGTATACATTTTTGTAGGGCTCCAACGAAAAATTAATTTGGGCCATAAATTTTGGCACCTGACGATGAAAACTTACTTTTTCGTTATTTTCATTTGGCAACACTTCTTCCCCATCAGCATAGTTCAGATACACGTCGGTATTGAACTTGACTGAAGGAATCAAGTTTGACATTCTCAACACCGCCTGTATACCATAGAGGATAGAACGACTCCCAGCATTATTTTGAGGGGAACGCGTAAGAAACTCACCCGTGGGTAGCTGAAACTGGGAAACCCCACCAGCAAATTCAGTATCGTTTAAATTTACCAAGCTTTGGTTGATGAGTTGATTGATTTGATTGTAATAAGCCGTCACATCAAGGTCAATGTTGTCGCTGATGTTGTAGCGCACGCCTAATTCATAACTGCTAGAAAACTCAGGCTGTAGTGAGGCATTCGGCACTCTTTCGTATTGTATGGTGTTAGGGTTCAATACTCTCTCATCTCCTATGTTAGTGAAGACGGGCAAAGCCAACGAACCATAAGTAAGACGAGGACTCGGAGACTTAAAAGCCCGCCCATATGAGCCTCTCATCGAAATACGATCATTGAATTTGTACAACAAGGCCACTCTTGGATAAAAAGAGCCAATGCGAGATTGTTCTTCACCTCGGGTGTCAAACTCAGTTGAGGAATCTTCACGCACGCCTAAAATCAATGAAAGATTGTCTTTTTGGTAAAAGAATTGAACAAAGTAACCCGAAATCATTTGGATAATAGGGTTGTCACCAAAATTACCAAATAAATCATGGGGAGGGCGTTTGACCGTACTAAACGGGTCATAATCGCTGGGGTTAAAAGGATTTTCAGAATCATTGATTGGGGGAAGGTTGCTGGACAGGGTGCCAGAAAAACCAGCGGTGACTTCCAAAAACCTGTTGATGGAATAGGTACCCAATACTTCCAGGAAAAGATCGTCAGAGGCCTCGTAGGTATACGCTCTACCATTAGTAAGGCTCTCATAATTGATACCATAATTTGACCCTACATCGGTGCGATAACGTAAATAAGAAGCATTGGAAGTAATGGAAAGCCGCCGCCAGGACTGATTGTAACTTACCGTAAAACGCTGGATACGATCGGCGATGAAGTTATCGGGGTTGGTATAAGAAAATATGTCGGTGTTACGCCCCAGGTTGCTATGGTTTTTACGATACATGTTGTTGTAACCCAACGTAAACCCTCGATATTCTACTTGAGCGCCAAACAATGCATTTTCTTGGGGCAAAGCATTGATGGTGGCATTATCCAGAGAACCTTCATACCCTGGGAAAGATAGTTTAATACTATCTAGTACCTGGTTGGGATTGGTAGCCAACAACCTTTGATATGCCCTTGCTAACTGAGGCCCTTGATTGATCACATTGGCGGCATAAAAGTGAGTGAGCGGACTATATACTCCTCCCTCAAAAGAGGACCCGTCCCCAAGTGCTCCTATGACATTTACCCGTTTATTGTGTCGAATATTCAAATCATCGCGTTTTCCTCGATTACCATACAAAGTGTATTTTACCACATGTTTGTTACGCCCTAGTTTGCCCCCGGCCATAAAGTTAAAATGCTGGTAGCCATACTCTCCCAAAGTAACATTGGCATTGGCAAATGACCGGCTATTGGGCGTATCCGTAATGATGTTGATTACCCCTGACATCGCATCGGCTCCATAGACTGCTGAAGCGGGGCCATAAATGACCTCAATTTGTTTGGCCTGGGCAATAGGCAATTGCCCGCCAATGGCAATGCCACCCGATACACTGGGTTGAATGGGGATGTTATTGATCAGAATCTTGGTGTAGTAGTTCCCTACTTGCCCCCGAAACAAGAAAGTTTCGCCATCTACCCCAGAACCAGGCTGAGATACCCGTACGCCCGGTACCGATTTCATAACGTCTACCAAAGTTACATAGCCGTTGCGACGGATTTCGTCTTGGGTGATCACATGAACGGTAATGGGCAAGTCTTTTACTCTTTTACTCGATCGGCTAGCCGAAACTACTTTCACATTGGATGAGGCACGCCCGGCTACAATATCATCAGCTTGAAGACGATCCATGGGTAGGACTATTTTGTTGGTATCTATTTGGGCCTGGGTGGCCAAGCTGACCATCATGGCCACGATGAGGGTATATATTGTTTTCATAAAACTTGAGGTTATTTTAGCAAGTGCGTTTTAAGCAGTAGCAACTTAGTAACACTTTCAAAATAAGTGTCAAGATTTTAGTAAAATTACTCAAAGCTAAATGAGGCGCTTTTTGCGCTCGTAGCAGGGCTATGGGCAATAAAAGCAACGAAGTGTAGCAAAGAGGGATAAAACTAAAATGGACAGTTATTGCGAACGCGTTACTTAATCCAAAAATTGTACCTTGGCCACCAATGCTAAAATTTAGAAATATGCTGAAATTTAAGGCTTGGTGACACAATATAACCATACGATGGACAAGTATGCTTCAGATTCAGTCAATCTCAATAAAAAATCAACAAAAGTGCCCCTTTGCTCAGTAAGCCTTGAAAAAGAGACTTTTATAAGAAAAGATTGACTCTTATCATTTTTTTATAATAAAATGAAGGGGATACAGTTAGAAAAACTGAAAGTAAATTTTTAGCTTTCGACCATCCGATCAAAACTGTATCGCGTAGGTAAATTTAAATTCTAAACATCATGAAGCAAAACTGTATCAATAACTCGATCTATTTGACAGATCCTTACCGAGTAAGCTTCTAGTTCGCTCACCCATAAGGTGAAGGTGTTGCACCAAATTTTGGTTGGTTTCGCAACGTTTGAACTTCGTCCTACGATTGGTTTATTTTTTTCAGTTTTACTAATGAAGCATCAACAATCCAATATGATCAAGAAAATATCACTTCTATGGATTTGGGTATTTTTTTCAATGTGTGCGCTTGCTCAACCCAGCAAGGAATTTTTTATGGCCGGTAAACGAAAATTACGAGCCAAAGAATATAAAAAAGCCATCGAGCTTTTTAACAAAGCACTGGAAGTCAATAAAATCGATGTGGCGGCTATGGGAGCCCGAGGTATTGCCAAAATGGGGCTCAAAGATTTTGAGGGAGCCAAAAACGACTTCAAAGCCATATTACAGTTGCAACCCAATGATGCCCGTACCTGGAATAACCTGGGAACGGTACAAATGACTCAAAAAGATTTCAAAGGGGCCATTCGTTCTTTTTCCAGTGCTCTGAAATCCCGACGTCATCCTATGTTGTTGTTCAACCGAGGAATTTCACAGTACCAACTCAAAAATTACCAGCAAGCTGTCAAAGATTTTGATGCGGCTTTGGCCATGAGACCTACCAAGGGAAATTTACCGATTAGGTTATACAACAATCGAGGCAACGCCCGTGATATGTTGGGGGATCACAAAGGAGCCATTGCCGATTATACAATGGTGATCAACAAAGCACCAGGCAATGACAACGCGCTGTATAATCGAGGGCTGACTTACAAAAAAATCTATAAGTATAAGGAAGCATTGGCTGATTTTGACAAGGTGGTAAAGATGGGCCCGAAGTTCAAGGAAGTATACTACCACCGAGGCATTTGTCGTAATGCAACTGAAAACTACAAGGGAGCAATTGCCGATTTTGACAAAGCCATTCAGTTCATGGGCGATGATGTCATTGTATACAATAGTCGAGGCTATGCCAAACAAAACCTACGCGATGATGCTGGGGCCATTGCCGATTTTGGCAAAGCCATTGAGATAGATCCTAACAATACCTTAGGTTATTTTAGTCGGGGTGCTTTGTACTACCAAGATAAAAAATACAAAAAGGCCTTGGCCGACTTTGATAAAATCGTTCAGCTCAAACCCAATGATGAGAAAGCTTACATGACCCGAGGCAACATTAAGTTTAAATTGGATGATTACAAAGGGGCGCTGGCTGACTTTGACAAGGCCATTCGATTGGCCCCAAAAAGCCGAAAGGCATATTTTTTACGAGGCAATGTAAAACAAAAAATGGGGGATACCGAAGGCGCCGAAGCCGATTGGATGAAAGCCGGGCAGATTAAGAAAAAGCGGTAGGTTTTTAATTGTTAAATGGTTTTATTGTTCCGCTTCGCTCATTGTTGTATTGTTAAATGGTTGCGCAAGGCGCCTCAAACTATGGACTTGAAAGCAAAAAACTACGAACTACTGACTACCAACTAAACAAAACTGTGGACTATGGACCATTGACTATCGACTAAGGAAAACTACCAACTACGATCTACCAACTCCCAACTAAAAAAACTACTAACTAAAAAACAATGAAAAAACTCATTTTAGTAGATCCGAATCCTTCAGTGTTTTCGGCTTTACACGTAGCCTTTGAACCTCACGCTGAGGTGGAGGTAGTACAAGATTTTTTTGAAAAACTCCCGGCTTTTGATTGTATGGTAAGTGCAGCCAACTCTTTTGGTCTCATGGATGGTGGAGTAGACCTGGCCATTATCAATTACTTTGGCATTGAGTTGCAATACCGAGTACAAGAACGCATCATCAAAGGATTTAGAGGGGAACAACCAGTAGGTACCTCGTTCATTATCTCTACTCAAAACCCACGACACCCTTACATTGCCCACACACCTACCATGCGCGTACCGCTTCGAATCTCTCGTACCGACAATGTGTACAATGCCATGTTTGCCATGCTACTGGCAGTAGAGCAACACAATCAATCAGGAAAACAAAAAATAGACATTGTAGCCTGCCCTGGCTTGGGCACTGCTACTGGCGGCGTATCTCACGAAGAGGCTGCTCGTCAAATGGAATTGGCTTATCGAAATTTTATGAACCCACCTAAGGCCATTAGCTGGAAATATGCTAAGAAACGTCAAGAAGAGATCATTTATGGAGGAGATGTATTTCATTAAATAATTTGGTTTGGCTACATTGTGAATCATCGCATTGCGCAAATAAACCACAATGTAGCCATTGTTTTTAGATTAAAACCAAGTAATGATGTATTCATCAAAATCGGCCCCATCCTCTATTTTTTTAGTATACTCTACCTTTACTCCAGATTTTTTGGTTTTACGTATCAACCCATCCAACAAACCAATTTGAAGCTGGCTATTGAAGGTTTGAGTACGACGCATCAAGATCGAATTATTGGTATGCTCCAAAATTTCCCAGCCACGTTTTCTCTCATCTTGTACCATAGTTTCGGCGGCTCCTTTTAGGGCATGCATGGTCTCCAAGGGAGTCGATTTTTCGCTGAGCAGGTTATTTTGAATCAAAGAATCATATACTGTTTCTCCCACATTTCGCCCTACTCTAATCAAATTAAATTTACCTAAATTGTCTTCTATCCAGCGGCAGAGGTCATTGTATAACTGTATAGGTACTTTGCTAAAGGGGTCAGTCAAATCATACCCCTCTACCAAGGAAAACAGCTCTTCATAATCGTCTCTTTTTGCCTCATAATTTTTTAGAATGTCGTTAATAAATACTGCAAAAAGAGTCACGTTTTCGGTCGAATTATCCATAATATTGTAATTAATTCATCTCAAATAATTGGAGCAGACTAAAAATAGTTCACCCAAAGATAAATTCAATATTTTAAGTTATTTTTTATATAAATAAAATCAGAAAACCTGTCTTTTGCAATCGTAAAAGCCAAGACAGGTTTGATAAATTGGTGCTATATATTCCCAATCTAAGATACTTTCTCCTGGGTCGATCTTAATTCTTTTTTGAGGATCTTACCAGTAGCATTCATTGGTAGGGCGTCCATAAATGTAATGATACGTGGGTATTTGTAAGCCGCGATTTGCTCTTTAGTCCAGCTTATCAAGGCCTCTTCAGTAACTGATGCGCCTTCCTTAAGCACCACACAAGCTTTGATCTCTTCACCGTATTGGTCATGGGGCACCCCAATGACTGCCACCAAAGAAATGGCTTCATGCTTCATCATAGCTTCCTCAACCTCTCTGGGGTATACATTGAGCCCTCCCCGAATGATCATATCTTTGGTACGGTCTACGATATACAGGTAGCCGTCTTCGTCAAAGATACCTACATCACCTGAATGCAACCATCCATTGCGAATTACTTCTTGGTTGATTTCAGGACGTTTGTAATACCCCTTCATCACATTATGACCCCGGTATACGATTTCACCCTTTTCGCCTTGCGGAACTGGCTGATCGTTTTCATCTACCACGGCCACTTCTACCCCCCACACTGGGGTACCTACCGATCCAGGCTTTCTTTCTTGATCCAAGTGATTGAAAGTAACCACTGGTGACCCTTCTGACATACCATACCCCTCAAGAATAGGTACTTCATATTTGGCCTCAAAATCTTTGAGCACTTGTACTGGCAATGAGGCTCCACCTGATACACATAATCGTAAATTAGCCTTGATGGCTTGCATATCGTATTTTCCATCGTCTTGATAGTTGAGCAACCCCCAATACATGGTAGGTACTCCTGCAAACAAGCTTACCTTTTCTTTTTGCATCAACCCCAGTACGGTATCCCCGTCAAATCTAGGTAACAACACCATACGGGTTCCCATAAAAACTCCCGCATTCATTTGCACCACCTGTCCAAATATATGGAACAAGGGCAATACAATCAACTGATTGTCATCGTGTTGGAACTGCAGCAAACGGCTACACATCAAGGTGTTTTGCAAAATATTGGAATGAGAAAGCTCTGCTCCTTTGGGTCGCCCGGTAGTGCCCGAAGTGTAAATAATGACCGCAGTATCTGTTTCCTTGGTTTGTACCGATTCCAAAACTGGAGCCTGATCTTTCATGAGCATGCCCAAGGTTTTGGTGCCCTCAATCGGTGATGGGTCAGTGGGTATCGCTGTAATCATAAAAAAGTGCTCACAACCGGGGGCTTCCTGAAATCCAGCGTGGCCTTCTGCTCCCATGGGCAGTTCGGGAGTACCCTGAAAACAAAAATAGGCTTTAGCATCAGAGTCTTGTAAGTGATACGCTACTTCGTTACGCTTCAACAATACGCTCAAGGGCACTACCACTCCTCCAGCTTTTAGAATACCATAATAAATCATTGGGAAATAAGGCAAGTTGAGGCAACTCAAGGCTACTTTATCGCCTGGCTGGATGCCTGCTGCTATCAATCCATTCGCAATCTGATTGGCAGCTCCATTGACCTGAGCATAGTTGAGACGGGTATCTCCAAAAACAAAAGCTTCTTTAGCAGGGTACTTTCTGGCGCTGTCTTCCAGCACTATAGCTAAGTTTAACATAGTAATATCTTTTGGGGTTTGAACGAAATATGTTTTCAATGATTGCTGATGTCTGGTGCCTCCAGGAACTACATTTTACACCACAGGCTTCTCAGAATTTACTTGACATCAGGCGTCCGATGTGAATAATCAAACATGAAGTTGAACTTATAAAATAAATATGAAATTTTCTAAACGATTGATTATTAATTATTCCGCGAGATGCCACAATGATGATTGATTGTTCCGCCTTCGGCTAATACAGCAAGTCGAGAAATCCCTGGTTATTTTTGAGAGACTTGTAAACGAAACTGGCGGGGAGTCAACTGGGTATGTTTTTTAAAAAAATGATAAAAAGCGCTGATTTCATTATAATCCAACAAAAAAGCTACCTCAGCAATGGACAATGATTGGTTTTGTAAATATGTTTTCGCAAAACTGATTTTGACTTTTTCCAGCACTTCAGTAAAGGCTGTTTTTTCTAACTTAAGTTTGCGTTGCAAAGTGCGGGTACTCATATTGAGCGATGCAGCCATCCATTCTATTTGGCAAAAGTGCTGCTGTTCTCGAAAATAAATGACCATCTTTTGATGTATCTGTTCAGTAAAACTGGTAGGGTTCATTTGTGCAAGTATTTGTTGAGCGTGCCCCTCGAGTACCTGAAGCAATTGATTGTTATGATGAATTAGCGGCAGTCGGAGTAGGTCGGGGGTAAATGCAAAACCATTTTGAACAGCATCGAAATGTACCTGAGCCGTGGTAGTATTCCATTGTTTTGAAGTAGATACCGGGCGCTTAAGCCAAATTGCTACTGGGTGAAATGGAATTCCGGTCAAAGTAGCCAATCCCTGAATCATAAAACTCATCACACGCTCAGTTTCTTGCTGCACCACTCGAGGCGATTGTTGTTGCCAACTGGCCACTGGAGAAAAGTAAACACGAATGATGGTTTCTCCAGGTTGTACTTCGTAAGTAATGAGTTTAGACAACAACCGACTGTACTGGGTCATCTTGATTAACGCAGTACGTACATCGGGTGAATGCCGAATGATATACCCCAACAATCCTACTGATAAAAGATCAAAGCGAGCTCCACACGTCCACCCTAACCAATCGTCTTGAGTCACTTGTAACAGTTCTTCCCATATTTGATCATATACTTGTATCGTTACCCAATCTTCTTCTTGAGGACTAGAAATCAAACTAAGGTCATATTTTTTGAGCATTTGTGGAGCACTTGAGGTAGGCAAAGTAAACTCAATCAAAGAGATGACTAAAGATTTGGCAATTCGCATTTGTTTTATTGTTAAATGGTTTTATTGTTCTATTGTTCCGCTTCGCTCATTGTTAAATGGTTGCGCAAAGCGTCCACTTTTCACTTTACGTTTTTCATTTTTCATTCAATTAGTAGACTGTGTACTAAAGAAAACTACCAACTCCTGACTACCAACTCCCAACTAGAGAAAAACTATGGACTATGGACCGTCGACCGTGGACTAAAAAAACTACTAACTAAATAAAAAAATCCTTGATTTACTGAACACTGTTCACTAACTTTGCGTTGTTAATAAAAATTACAAATAACTATTTACTCAATTAACACAAAAATATGGGCATAGCCGAACGAAAAGAAAGAGAAAAAAGAGAAATGCGGGAACTGATCATTCGCACGGCTATGGATTTATTTGTGGAACGAGGGTACGAAAAAACAAGCATGCGGGCCATTGCCAATGCTATAGATTACAGTCCAGCTACCTTGTATTTGTATTTTAAGGACAAGGATGAGATTTTCTTTGCCATACAAACCAAGGCTTTTTCGCACTTATTTGCAACGATGCAGCCGTTGCTTCAAATAAAAAACCCAATGGAGCGCCTAAAAACTTTAGGCAAGGTATATATTAAGTTTGCGCTGGATCATCCTAAATATTATGATGTGATGTTTATTATGGAGTCACCCATGAATGCCGAAAAAAATCAAGATAAATGGGAGATAGGTAAACAAGCTCATTCGTTTTTGGAAAGTACCGTAAAACAATGTGTTGAGGCGGGGCATATGGAAGGAGATGTAGAAAAAATCGCGTTTTTGATGTGGAGTACAGTACACGGAATGTCTTCTTTGCTTATCAAAAATCGTTTACAAATGTATGAATGTGAAGTATGGGGGGATTATGCCCATTTAATGAATACTTCTATGGATGTTTTACATGATGCCTTGGAGAATAAGTAACGCGTTCGCAATAACTGCCTGTTTTTCTCTACTACCTGAACTGTTGGACTTCGTTATTTTTATTGCCCATAGCGCTGCTATGGGCGCAAAAAATGTCTCGCCCAACAATTCATGTATATGACCAAATCGGACACTTAGTAAAACTACAAAAATAACTTAATCCATTGAGCTAATCTCTGGCCGCTATACTTCGTCAAAAAATAGTGCGAATAGCGCTGCTATTAGCCAATTTTTTAGACTTGTCTAGCACCAAGATATTGCACTAAATTTGGATTAGTTTATTTTTTCCGTTTTACTTATTCTGAAAGCGTTACTAAAAAAGAATAAATCTCATTTTTTTTACCCATTTGATAAACACTGTTTAGTATTTTATAGTTGTTCATAATATCAATGTAAGATCAAGATAAACCTCTGATCTATTTTTTTGAAAAATCAGTAAACACTGTTCACTAAATTTAAACTGTTAATTAATCATCATCCCAATGAAACAAGTAATGATCGTCTTTGTCACTGGCCTTTTACTGACCATTGTCCAACCGTTGAGCCAGGCACAAAGTAAAATAATGGATCGGTACCTTGAGGAAGGGCTTAAAAACAACTTGGCTCTGAATCAAAAAAACCTTTCTTGGAAGAAAAGCCGGATGGCACTCAAAGAAGCCAAAGGTTTGTTTATGCCTCAAGTCTCGTTTGAGGCTTCTTATACCATGGCAGGTGGTGGACGTAAGCTTAACTTCCCAATAGGAGACCTCATCAACCCGGTGTATAGCACCCTCAATCAGTTGACAGGAAGCGATCGGTTCCCTACCCTTGCCAATGTAAATGAGCAGTTTTTACCCAATGATTTTCACGAAACCAAACTCCGTTTTATCCAGCCTTTATTCAATCCCAATATTTATTTCAATCGACAGATTAAACGGGAAATGGTGGCTGTACAACGCAATACCGAGGCGGCTTATCGCAAAGAACTCATCAAAGAAATCAAGGTAGCTTATTATCAGTATTTACAAACTCAAGAGGTGCTCCACATTTATGAAGAAAGCCGAGCGCTCTTGAAAGAGATACTCCGGGTAAATCAAAAGTTGGTAAAACGCCATAAAATCACCAAAGATGCGGTCTATGGAGCCGAGTATCAAATCAGTCAATTGGACGCCCAGGTAGCCCAAACGCAACAAAAAGCGCAGGCGGCAGGCGCTTATTTTAACTTTTTACTCAATCGTGATTTGGCCGAAAACATTGAAATAGATGCCGCTTTGACCACAAAGATTGCTTCTCCTACTCTGGAGCAAATGGCGGGCCTGGAAGGCAAACGTGAAGAGTTGTTACAAATACAGAATGGAATCAATGCCAACAATCAATTCATCAAGCTCAATAAGTTCAATGCTTACCCTAAGGTAAATTTGGTATTGGATGCCGGATTTCAGGGGTTTGGTTACCAGTTTAACGAAGATCAACGCTTTTGGCTCATGCAGGTATCGCTCAAGTGGGATTTGTTCAAGGGTTTTCAGAACAAGGCCAAGATTCAACAAAGTCAAATTGAGCGGGATATTTTACAAACTCGCCTGAAAGAGACCCAAAAACAGTTTCAGTTGCAGCAACGGGTGGCCCGTTACGCAGTACTGTCGGCTTACCAAACCATTACCACCAATCAAAAGGCCCAGCGGCAGATCAACGAACAACTCAAAATTAGTCGGAAAAGACATGCTCAGGGGCAAATTCCTTACTATGAACTGCTCCAAACTCAAACCAACTATACGAATAATAAAATTCAGTTGGCCATTGCCCAATACAACTTCTTAATCAAACGCGCCGAGCTAGAGCGAGCGGTGGGTGTTTTTTAGTTTTATTAGTTGGGAGTTGATAGTCAGTAGTTTTTTTTAGTCCACAGTCGACGTTCCATAGTCCACGGTTGATAGTCCATAGTTTTTTTAGTTGGTAGAAATTAAGTGAAAAGTGGACGCTTCGCGTAATCATTTAACAATGAGCCGAAGGCGGAACAATGTAACAATAGAAAAATACAACAATAAATAGTCTCAGAAACGAAAAAATAGTACAATGAATATCATTAAAAAATCTTCTCTTTTGGTAATAGGTGCTTCGTCGCTGGCCATGACTGCCTGTGACAACGAAGCAAACCCTGCTCAAGACAAGTTAGTCCAAACTCAAAAAAAATCACTGGCCCGGCAAAGCATTCCAGTAAAGTTGGCCGAGGTATCCCAAATCACAGAAGCGCAACCCATTGTAACCAGTGGAATGCTGGCCGCCAAATCGGAAGTAAAGCTTTCTTTTAAGATAGGTGGCATCATTGAGCAAATGTATGTTCAGGAAGGCAGTTATGTGCAGCGTGGACAACTGCTGGCTAAATTAGAACAAACCGAAATCAGTGCTCAGGTAAACAAGGCCAAGAGCGCACTGGCCAAAGCCAATCGTGACTTGAAACGGGTAAAAAACCTGTACCAGGATACCGTGGCTACTTTGGAGCAACTCCAAAATGTAACCACGGCCAAAGAAGTAGCTGAGTCGGACATTAGAATTGCTCAGTTTAACCAAAAGTATGCCTTGATTTATGCTCCGGTAAGTGGCAAAATCCTTAAAAAGTTTACCGAACCCAATGAATTGGTAGGGCCCGGCAATCCGGTGTATATGTTGGCCTCTAGTGAGCAAGCCCAGGTAATCCGAGTTGGGTTGGCCGACCGAGATGTGGTAAAAGTAAAACTAGGGGACAAAGCCAGGGTAAAATTTGATGCTTACCCCAATGAGGTATTTGAGGCAGTTGTTTCAGAGATTGCCGAAAGCGCTGATCCTCGTACGACTACTTTTGAGGTAGAAATTCAAATGATGAACCCTCAAAAACCCTTGAAAAAAGGTTTTGTTGGTAAAGTAAACATCATTCCCTCCCAAGGAAACAAAGGCTATAAAATACCAATGGGGGCATTGGTAGAAGCAGATAAGAAACAGGCTTTTATATACATTCCTGATGCGCAACACCAAAAAGCGCTCAAGGTGACCGTGAATACGTCTAAAATTGGCCGAGATTACCTGATAGTTAATTTTCCCGAAGGGCAAAAACCTGCCCGAGAGGTCATCGTAGATGGCGCTTCTTACTTGGAAGATCAAGCGCGCATCAAGGTAATACAGTCCAAAAAAGCCATTGCCAGGAAATAATGATTAATTGTTGATGATTGATTGGATCACTCATCGTAAACGAAACGCTGTTATCACTAAATATCACCTTATAGACTTGACAGGTTTTTAGCGCCTGTCAGGTCTGAAAAAGTCTACAAAAATCAAAGCAATGAAACTTCCAAAACTCGCCTTAGAAAACTATCAATTTGTACTCATATTGGTGGCGCTATCCGCCATTACAGGAGTGCTGTCTTATACTTCTATGCCACGCTCTGAAGACCCCGTACTCAAGGTACCCAACTTCAGTGTAGCAGTAGTTTATCCGGGGGCTACCCCTCAGGACATCGAGGAGTTGGCAGTGGATCCCATTGAGGATGCCGTCAACGAAATCGAGGACATTAAACTCATCAAAACCGTTATTCAGGATGGTTTGGCCATCATGCGCATCGAGGCTGAATTTGGCGTAGATGTAGGCAACAAAGAAGACGAAATCAAAGCTGCAGTCAACTCCATTCGCAACGATTTGCCCAAGGAAATTTACAGCATTGATGTCAAAAAGTTCAGCCCATTTGATGTACTCATTGCTCAATGGGCCATTACCTCTCCCAAGGCGCCTTATCGCCAAATGCAAGAAATTGCCGAAGACCTGGAAGATGAGGTAAAAAAAGTAAAAGGAGTTCGTAAGGTAAAAGTACAGGCCTATCCCAAGCAAGAGGTACGGGTGGCGTTGGACTTTCCTAAAATGGCCCAAATGAATATCCCGCTCACTCAGGTAATCGGTATTTTGCAGGGCAACAACCTCAACATACCAGGAGGCAATGTAGAGAGCAATGACAAATCATTTTCTATCAAAACCAGTGGTAGTTTCAAAGATTTGGAGACCATCAAAAACACGGTCGTCAATGCTTTTAAAGAACGGGTAGTATATCTCAAAGACATTGCCGAGGTTTATTTTGACTACGAAGACGACCGCCACATTGGGCGTTACAATGGACAAAGGGCAGTTTTTATTTCCATTACCCAAAAAGAAGGGCAAAACATCTTGGACATCCAAAAAAACCTGGACAAAACCTTTGCTGATTTTAGCAGCACTTTGCCTCAAAGCATCCAGCTGAAACAAGCCTTTGTACAAGCACCAGCGGTAGCATCTCGAATCAATGACTTTTTTGTCAATCTGATGCAAGGAATTTTGCTGGTAGGTGCCATCATTTTTATCTTCTTGGGTGGCCGTCCCTCACTCATTGTGATGACTGTAATCCCTACCGCCATCATCATCGCCATTGCCACCCTAGATTTTGCTGGTTTTGGCTTACAACAAATTTCTATTGCTGGATTGGTCATTGCGTTGGGGCTTTTGGTAGACAATGGTATTGTGGTCATTGAAAATATCAGTCGTTTTATGAAGGAAGGCTACCCGCTGCGCGAAGCTGCATACAAGGCTACTGCTGAGGTAGGTTGGGCCATTGTAAGTTCTACGGTGACGACTGTTTTGGCCTTTTTTCCGATGACTCAACTACCGGGAGCTACCGGCGAGTTTCTCAAAACCTTGCCACTCATTGTCATCTTTAGCTTGGTGGCCTCGCTTTTACTGGCTTTGACTTTTACCCCATTATTGGCTGGAAGGTTTTTGAAAGTACCCAAGGCCAACGCCAAGCCCAAAATGATTGAAAAAGCCTTAGACTGGCTCATCTCTAAAATGTATTTGCCCGTACTACGCTTTTCTATCAAGCGTCCGTTGGTCATTCTGCTGATTACCCTGTCTACTTTTGCCGGTTCTATGGCTTTGTTTCCGCTGGTAGGAGTCAGTTTTTTCCCCAATGCAGACAAGCCATTGTTGTTGATTGATATCAATTTGCCTAAGGGAACTTCGCTGGCTCGCACCGATTCAGCAGCTCGTTTTGTAGAAAGGGAAATCGCCAAAGTACCTGAAGTAAAAAACTACGCCACCAATGTAGGTAAGGGCAATCCTCAGATTTATTACAATCGGGTGCCCAAAAACTTTGACAAAACCCACGCTCAATTAATGCTCAACCTCAAATCGTGGAATCCTCAGCAATTTTATGCTATGATTGAAGACTTAAGATCAAAGTTTGCGGAATATCCAGGGGCTAAAATCACCGTACAAGAGTTGAAAAACGGCCCTCCTTTTGATGCGCCCATTGCCATCAAAGTATTGGGTAAAAACCTGGATACTCTCAAGAGTTTATCCAAAGGAATTGAAAAAATAATTGCTGCTCAGGAAGGGGTTATCAACCTTGAAAACCCGCTTTCTATTGACAAAACCGAGTTACAGGTAGACATCAACCGTGACAAAGCAGGAATGATGAATTTACCCTTGTCGGATATCGACTTGGCTGTCCGCACTAGCTTGTCTGGTTTTAATGTGGCCGAAGTAAACTTTAGCAATGGAAAAAAATACGATATGGTGTTGCGCTTGCCTTACGACGAAAAGCACTCTATTGATGATTTTGACAAAATTTACGTGGCCAATCGCTTGGGAGGGCAAGTACCATTGAGTCAGTTGGCAAAACTACGGTTTGAGGGAAGTCCTGCCCGCATTGGGCACTATAACCTTGCCCGAGAAGCTACCGTGATGGCGGGGGTAAAAGAAGGCTATAATGTAGCCAATATCACCCAAGACATTATCAAACAATTAGATCAATTTAAACTCCCCAAAGGCTACAAGTTTGTGGTAGAGGGAGAGTTCAAAACCCAACAAGATTCGTTTGGCAATCTGGGGCAAATCTTGGTGGTGGCTTTATTGGGAATTTTCGCGGTGTTGGTCTTGCAATTTCGCTCGTTTAAGCAACCTTTTGTGGTATTTTCGGCCATTCCGTTGGCATTCAGTGGGTCTATTGTGGCGCTGTTCCTTACTGGGTATTCGTTTTCATTTTTTGCCTTTGTAGGTTTCACTAGTTTGGTAGGCATTGTAATCAATAACTCCATTATTCTGGTAGATTATACCAACCAGCTCTTGGCCGAAGGTAGTGCCCTGAAAGACGCCATCTTCAAGGCTTGTTCTACCCGATTTACTCCGATCGTTCTTACCACGATGACTACCATTTTAGGCCTATTGCCCCTTACCCTCACCAATAGTGGTTTGTGGTCGCCCTTGGGTTGGACCATCATCGGCGGGATGATTTCTTCTACCTTCTTAACACTATTGATTGTACCCATTTTATTGAAATGGTTTACCAAAACCCCGCAAGCGACGGCTGTAGCCTAAAACTTAAGATCGATAGATGTAGTATTTTAAAACTTTGTTAGTAGTGGGCCTCTCTATTAGAATTGCTCAAAATGTATAGAGAGACTATTATTGTAATCACAAAAAGAGGTACTGTTGGTGCCTCTTTTTTGTTTTTTAGAGGTGTTTTTAGGGGTATTTTCTAGTCAATCGTTTATTTAGTTTTTGCTGCATTTCAGTATCAAATGGAATGGTGGCATCACAAATACTAGTATAAAAAGTATTCGCAGGTAATGTTGAATCCTTGATTAAGCCACTTTTGGTCCCAAAAATAATGTAAGATTTACCCACTATAAAAGGGTAACCACAATCTCCTCCGCCAGCACCACTCACTACTTTCACCACTTTTTCTATCTGCTTAGCTTTATAGTAATGCTTTACTTTTACCGTGTATTCATACCGAATATAGATGCGGCCTGTCACTTCTCTCGATGAAATAACATCGCCAACCAAAATAGCATCAGTGTAGTCAATGTGTTTATCTAATGTTTGATATACACAACTACAAAAGAAATCTTGGTTAGCTACACACAAAAAAGGAATGATCAATAATAAATGCTTCATAATATTTTAAGTTTGATGTTGTTTAAATATAAAAACATGATGGCAAGATTTTTTATCCTACTAATCATTTATTTAGGTTGTTATGGTTGTACTCAGAAGATAACACTTTCCAAAATGTATCAACCTAAGTATGCTAAATACTGGGAAAAATATACTTGGCAGCAGGTCAAAGATGTGACCTATCAAGACACCCTAAAAATCAATTTCCGTACCTCAGAAGGCAATCTAGATAATGATACACGAGGTTTTTACCTAAAGAAAATTTCGCTACTACTCACCGACCTTAAAGATGATTGGGGCAAAGCAGATAGCCTTTATCCTCAAGCAGCGTTCGACGCCGTAAAAGTCACCCAATTGGGCAAAAGCCTCTTCAAAAAAGTGCGCTATATGAACCAGTCACAAGTTAATGCCCTTCTGGAAATACTCAACAATCCACTACATTTTGATTGGTCAGAGACTACTTTTGAGGCGGATTTAAAAGTAGATTTTTTACAAAATGAAAATGTAATGGCCAGTTTCCAACTCCAGGGTGATTACGCAGTAGTAAAACTTTTGGATAACCAAAGTACTTTTAAGAAAATGAAGTTTGGTAGCCTCAAGGAAAAGCCTCGTTCGAAACTGATTAAATTATTTAACGACTTAGGGTTTCGTACTCCGTCTCCTAAGTAACGCTTTCAAAATAAGTGCCCGATTTAGTCATATGCATGGATTGTTGGGCCTCAGAGTTCCTTACAGGATAAATTTTGCGCCCATAGCAGGGCTACGGGCAATAAAAATAACGAAGTTCAGGCAGTAGAGAAAAACAGACAATTATTGCGAACGCGTTACTAAACATTGAACCTTTACCCTGATGGGAGTTGAAACAAACCAACCCCACTTTGGCTTGTCACATGTTAACAATGATTTGGCTTAAGGTCGTAAAAAATGATGCCCCTCCCCTACCTACCTTTGCTGATGTAATCAATGTATAACTCAAACATTCAGCCATGAACAAATTTCAAGTCATTGGGCTGGCCTTCGCTTTGGGAGGCTTACTGGCCTTTCATTCGGTAGCAAATGCCCAAACTAAAAAACAAACCAACGATATGGAACAAATTCAATCTTTGATCAATACCATTGTAGGTGCTGCTGATAGCCGCAACGCGATCATCCTTGACAAACACCTTCACCCTGAATTTCGGGTGGTAGCCAATCGTTTTGGAGGTAATGATGCCAAAGTTCTGCCCAAAAAAGTATACCTGGGCTTGGTAAAGGCGGGTAAAATAGGGGGTGATCCACGCCGCGTAACCATCGAGCGTATTGACATAAAAGATCACATTGCGGTGGCCAAAGCTACCCTTACGGGCAGTAAGGCAGTATTTACTTCTTTTTATCAGTTTGTAAAAAACGCCCAAAACGAATGGCAGCTCATCAACGATATGCCTTTGATAACCGCGAAAAATTGATTTTTATCCACCGCTAAACGGTTCTATTGTTGGGCAATGCCTCGTCCTAAAACAACAATAGAACCATTTAGAAATACCATTACAATTGCAGACCCAACAATAAAATATCATCGCGTTGCTCAGTACCTACTATCATCTCATCCAACGACTGTTCCAGCAAGCGCTGTTGTTCTCTCAGGGGATTATGCCGCAATTGAAACACCATATTCGCCAGGCGTTGACTGCCTAATTTCTTGCGATTGCCATCGTTCTGGTCGGCAAAACCATCAGAACCCAGATACAGTAAAGTGCCCTTGGTGCATTGTAGGTACTTGGTCTCGATCGTTTTTTTACTTTGGTAGGTAATTCCAATAGATACCCGACAGCCCTCCAGTACTTCCATTTGCTTACTGTCTTTTTTTACATACCACAAGGGTCGTTTTGCCCCAGCAAACTCAACCAATACCTGGCCATTTTCCTGAGTCTCTACTGTAATCAAAGCCAAGTCCATTCCCTCACGATTGCCAGCGACTTCTTGTCGCAAGGCTTTTCTCACATCTACTCTGAGCTGCTCGATCACTTTGCCTGGATCATAAATTTGTCGGGTGTTGATAGTTTCATTGATCAACGCAAAACCAATCATACTCATAAAAGCCCCAGGTACCCCGTGTCCAGTACAATCTATAGTCGCCACAATTTTTTTGTGTCCTACTTGGCCCACCCAATAAAAATCACCTGATACTACGTCGCGTGGACGATAGATCACAAAATGATCGTCAAACATTTGCTTCAGGCGGTTTTGATCGGGTAAAATAGATTCTTGGATCGTTTTGGCTACTTTGATGCTTTTGTTGGTTTGGCGATTTTGAAACGCGATGGCGTCCCGTTGATTTCTGATTTCATCTTCACTAGAAATCAACGCTTGGTTTTTTTCTTCGATTTCCAGGTTTTTGGATTGTAATAACCCATTGGCTTTTTTCTTAAGCCAGTACCCTCTATACAACACCACAATCAAGACAATGAGCAAAATCAAGCCCGCGATCAATGCATACACCAGGCTTTGTTTCAAACGGTTTTGCTCGTGTACTTGCTCTAGTTCTGCCTGTTTCTTGTTCAGTTCATAACTAAAGTTCATGGCATTGATATGGTTCAGGTTACGCTCATTTAAAAAAAGCTCCAAGGTAGCAATGTACTTTTGCTGATAATAGTACGCTTTATCATAGTCGCCTAACCCAGCAAAAGACAGATGGAGCACCTGAGCACTACGATACATGAGTGGTTTGGCATTGAGTTGACTGGCTTCTCTCAGGCTCAATTTGGCAAGTTCAATCGCTTCAGTATATTTCCTTAGTTTAAGGTAAATCTCAGCTTTTGAGTTTCTCAGGCTGTTGATTCCTCGAATGTCATCAGTTACGCTACTGTACGCCAAGGCCTGATTGATATATTTCAAAGCTTTTTGGTACTCGCCTTGTCGGCCATACACCGTACCGATCCGATGCCAGGCTACCTTTACCCCATGCTTGTCCGGCATTTTACTTCTGATCTCCTCTACTTTGAAAAAAGCTTGCAACGCCAGTCGATTTTTTTTGTTGTTTGTATACCTCGCCCAACCTCAAATATCCATACGCTTCTCCTCGTTTGTTTTGCAAAGCCTGAAATATTTGAATGGCTTTTTGGATACGCTTTTTAGCATTTTCGGTATCATTCTGAAGCATCAAGATTTCTCCAATATTATTGTAAGCATAAGCTTCCTGCTTGGTCAACTTCAGTTCTTGGGCTTTGACCAAGGCTTTGTGGTAGAAATCAGTCGCTTGGGCATAGTTACCCATATTTCGATAGATAATTCCTACGTAATTGTATACCTGAGGCTTTTCAGAATCCAGCTTTAGCTTTTCTACCAAGGCATAGTTTTCTAAACTGTAGTACAGCGCTCTTTTTAAATCAAAATCTCGCAAGCTCCAGGTCAATTCACTCAATACCTTGCTCCTTTGTTTACCAGTAGCGGTAGTCAAGGCGTTTTGAAGACTATCGATAGAGGGAGGCTTTGCCCAGACCAACGAGAGGGCAAAGTACATACATAAGCTTTGAACTATGAAGAATTTCATTAATCGAGTTCTATTTGTAAAGTTATGATAGCATTTCAGTCTCGCGCTTTAAAATTCCCCCCTTTTCGTTACAATCAATAAAAAAACAGTGTGAGCAATGCATTGTATTTTATCTAAATTCTGACATTCACGCCTAACATCAGATTCAGAAAACTACTTAATCTTTCCGGGATAATCAGTTATGATTCCATCTATCCCCATCTTTTTGAGTTTTTCGGCTTCTTTTACATCATTCACTGTCCAGGGAATTACCTGAATTTTCTTGGCATGGGCCTGTGCAATCAGTTCTGGGGTCACCAGTTTGTAATAAGGGCTATACACCGCCGGATCGAAACCCAATTTCTTAATATTTTCTTCAAAACTCAGCTTATTTTCTACCAATAATACCAACTTAGATCCAGGATTTAGCTTTCGAAATGCTTGCAAGGTACGTACATCAAACGACTGAATAAAAGTACGGTGTAGCACATTGAGTTGACCTAGGGTCTTAAACAAAATATCGGCAAATACTTTTGGGGTTGGGTGATACTTATTGTCCCATTCGGGCCGCGATTTGGTTTCTATGTTATAATATAGCGAACGTATGCCTCTTGTTTTTGCATAGGCTTCTACTGCCAGTACTGCCTCCATCAACGTAGGTTTTCGCTCTTTGCGTTTTTTTTGTTCTGGGAAACGAGGGTTGCCAATACTACCACAATCAAACTTGCGGATCTCATCCAGATTCATTTCAAAAATATTCCAGGTTTTCTCATTGGCTTCGGTAATGGCTTTTCCGGTTGAGTCCAAGCAAATGTTATGATTGAAAAAAGGCTCATGAGACACTACCACTTGACTGTCTTTGCTAATCACAACGTCTAGCTCTACGGTTCTGATGCCCCGACCTACTCCCTCTATAAAGGCAGAAATGGTATTTTCTGGGCGAAAGCCGCGGGCTCCTCTATGGCCTTGCAGGTCAAATACCCGACTAATTTTCTCTGCAGTAACTACCGAATCCTGTTGGGCACGATTTGAGGTAGATTGACCACAGCCGTACATGAATATGACTACTATTCCCCAAAATAAGTTTACTTTGTATCTGTTCATATCTAAAAAATGCGTGTACTAGGCAATAACCTGCGCAATTTGTCCTTTTCTCGTCCACTAACCAAGGTATTGGCCAAATTTAAAGTATGTAAATTTTGCAACAAAGTAATTTCTTGGGGCAAGGTTTCAATTGGATTATCAGCTAAGATCAAATAACGAAGATTGACCAGT